>NZ_JBDXXH010000007.1 GCF_040373385.1 Nitratidesulfovibrio sp.
GGGGGGGGGGGGAGGGCAGTGCGCTGTTCTGGCCGTACCCCTCTTCGATCGTGGTGTTGCGGCGGATGTCTTGGCCGTGCGGTAGGGCAAGGCGCGTCTTGACGCTGCAACGGCGACGGTGCTAGCACCGCACATTACCTACATGATGCCGCGCGACTGGCGAGAAAGTGGAGCAACACCACGAGGGAGCGCGGCATACGTCAGCGCCGCTCGCCTGGGCCGCATCGGACACGATGCCGACAACGACCTTTCCCGCACCGCCGGGAAAGCCTGTCCGGAGGCCGCCCATGTGCTTGTTCATGGTATTTCACGCAATCCATTCCCGATTCGACGGCGGTAATGCCGCAGGCGTTCGCGGCGCGGGCAGGTCCTGCGCCTGTCTTGCCGTGCGCGCCAGCCATCCCGCCAGCACCCGCCTTTCCGCGTGCACCCATTCGGCCGCGCTGCTTCGCCTGGTTCCTGCCGCCATTCGCCCCCTTTCCGGCCCTTTCCGGGGGAGGTCCGCATGCTGAAGCGCATCCTGTCAGAATCGTCCCTCTCTGCCCTTGTGGCGGGCCTTGTGGCGGTCATCGTCTCCTATGCCGGACCTGCCGCGCTGATGTTTCAGGCCGCCGATGCCGCGCACCTGACCCAGGCCCAGTTGTCCAGCTGGATCTGGGCCATTTCCGTGGCCAGCGGCGTGACCGGCATCGGCCTCAGCCTGCGTTACCGCGTGCCGGTGATCACCGCGTGGTCCACCCCCGGTGCGGCGTTGCTGGCCGCCGGATGGACTGCCTACAGCTATCCTGAGGCCATCGGGGCGTTCATCGCCGTGGGCGTGGCCATCACCGTGTTCGGGGTCACCGGGCTGTTTGCCGCGTTCATGGACCGCATTCCCAAGGCCGTGGTGTCGGCCATGCTGGCGGGCATCCTGTTCCGGTTCTGCGTGGACGTGTTCACGCGCACGCAGGCCGCCCCGCTGTTGGTGGCCCCCATGCTGCTGGTGTGGCTGGCGGCTCGGCGTCTGGCCCCGCGCTATGCCGTGCTGCTGCCGCTGCTGGCGGGGCTGCTGGTAGCGGGGCTGACCGGCCAGCTTTCGTTCGGCGCGGTAAGCGCCGCGCCCGCTGTGCCGGTGCTGACCATGCCCCATTTCACCATGGGGGCGTTGCTGGGCCTTGGCGTGCCACTGTTCGTGGTGGCCATGGCCGGGCAGAACGCCACGGGCCTTGGGGTCATGCGCGCATCCGGCTATGACACCCCCGGCAGCCCGCTGGTGACGTGGACGGGCGTGGCATCCACCCTGCTGGCGCCGTTCGGCTCGCACGGGGTAAACCTTGCGGCCATCACCGCCGCCATCTGCACCGGGCCGGAAGCCCACGCGGATCCGGCGCGGCGCTACTGGGCGGGCATCTTCTGCGGTGGCTTCTACGTGCTGGTGGGCACCTTCGGCGCCACGTTGGTGGGCCTGTTCACGGCCCTGCCGCAGGCGCTTGTGGCAGTGGTGTCGGGCCTGGCCCTGCTGGGGGCCTTTCTTGGCGGGCTGACCCAGGCCACGGAAGACCCGGTGCACCGGGAAAGCGCCATCATCACGTTTCTGGTCACCGTGTCCGGGGTGAGCCTGCTGGGCGTGGGCTCGTCGTTCTGGGGGCTGCTGGCGGGCCTGCTGGTCGGGGCGGTGCTGGTGGGGCCGCAGGCGCGGTTGCAGGCGGCCATTCACGCGCGCTCGGAGGGCGTGGCGGCGCGCAGGTAGAAGGGATTGTACCCGTCCGGGTGTGGCTTTGCCGTACCCGGGCGGAGCATGCATGAAATGATCGGCGGCGTGGACGGGGTGACCGTTCGCGCCGCCGTTGCGTTGCCGGGGTGGAAATATGGGAGGGTCAGGGGCGTTGCGTGCCTGAGCCGCGTTGGGGCTATGGCAGCGCAGGGATGCTGGCCCCGGTCAGGGGATCGTCCCGGAGCCGGGCGAACATCTTGGGTTAGGGCGCACGCCTCGATCAGGCCGTCACGTCGCCAAAAAGGGCCTGTTCCATGGCCTCGGTGTCGGCGAGGATGTGCCCAACCAGCGAAGAGAAGTCGGCGGGGGACAGCTTCAGGCGGTCCAGCGCGCCGCGCGCGGGCTTGTGCAGCAGTTCGTCACCCGGCATGTGGTAGCCCAGAGCCACGGCAATGCAGTCGCCAAGGTGCACGTATACACCCAGGTCGCTCCAGGCGCGGGCATCGGCTTCATGGTGGGTGCCCGCTGCTTCGGCCACGGCATCGCCCAGCCGCCAGGCATCCAGCAGCCGACGGCCTATGTCGCAATGGTCGTAGCCCAGCAACTCGCGTTCTGCTGCCTGGATGGGCATGGCGCCTTCCGTGGCGCGGCGGGATATCTGGGCCGCCAGGTCCGGCAGGTTGCCCATCAGCAGCAGGTGGCCGATGTCGTGCAGCATGCCCGCAACAAAGGTCCGGCCCGGCTCGGCTCCGCCGCAGGCCACGGCCAGCGCGCGGGCGGCGGTGGCCACACAGGCGGCGTGTCGCCAGAAGGTGCGCCGGGCCACAACGTCGCGCGGGGTCATCAGGCGCATCAGTGATGCGGCGGTGACCAGGCTGAGAATCTGGCGCATGCCCAGCATCATCACTGCGCGTTGCACCGTTTCCACGGGCACCAGCGGGGCGTGCAGCGGGCTGTTGACGATGCGCAGCACGGCGGCGGTCAGGTAGGTGTCATGCTGGATGACCTGCGCCACGTCGTCGGGGGTGGCGTCATCCGAGGTCACCAGCGCGCTCAGGCGCTGCACCACTTCCGGCGGGGTGGTCAGGGCCGGGCGGCGGGCCAGCAGCGCGGCCAGCGAGGGCGTGTCTGCCCGTGGTGCGGTGGGATGGGGGGCGGTGGTCCGGACCGTGGCGGGTCGGCTGCCGTCTGCGGTGCCGGGGTGCTGCACGGTCACGCGGGGAGAGTCCGGCTGCCCATCGCGCAGCAGGAGCACGCGCGCCCAGTCCGCAAGTTTGGCCAGCAGCGGATGGGCCAGGTCCACCTGGGCAAAGCGCCGGGACAGTTCCGCGTCTGCCCATGCGGCAGAGGGGGGCACGCTGGCTGCGCCGGGGCGTGCGGCGTGATCCGGGACAGAGTCCAGGCCAGGCTGAGCCGGGGGCTGGGCCGGGTGCGGTGCGCCCCCTGTCTGTGGGGCAACTGCGGGAGAGGCGGATGCGCGGGGCTTTCCGCCGTTGAGGAATCCCATGGTGTGGCCGGGTGAGCCGCGTGGTGCGCGGGCAGAGTGTGTCCGTCAGCCTGACGGATATCCCAGAGCGCCCGGCTTGAAAAGCGGACACTGGCGGAAGTGCGCAGGCCCAAAACGCAGAACGGCTTGCGGACCACCCGCAAGCCGATTTCTGCGTCATGCAAAGAAAGGAAGGATATCTGGGTTACTGCATGCGGCGTGCCAACCTGTGCCACCCTGCGATTTGTGTGCGCAACACGCTGATATTACATATGTTGTTCGCGCGGCTCGGGGTGAGTCACAGCCCTGCTCCGCGTGCAGGAAGTTGAACCGATCTTCCACGGTCCCGCAAGGGGGCCAAGAAATTTGACCGCCGCCCCGGTGCGGGATGGTGGGTCCTGTCCCGCTTCCCGTATCGCCCCTCGCCGTCCGCCTATTGCTCGACGTACAGGTAGCGCTTGATCTTGTGGGTGGGCGTCTTCTCGAAGGGTTCGGTCTGCTCGATGACCTTGTGCAGCCGCGCGAAGGTGGACACCTTGGTGTTCACGTCGTTGCGCAGTTCCTCCAGCAGGGCGGCCACCTTTTCGTGCGCCTTGGCGGCGGGCAGGCCGCCGAATTCCTCGTCCAGCCGCGCGTAGTCCAGGTGGATGCGGGCCGCCAGCCTGCCGTCCAACTGGAACACCAGCGATTCCATCACGTACGGCGACTGCTGGATAACCGCTTCCACCTCTTCGGGGTAGATGTTCTCTCCGCTGGGCCCCACGATGACGTTCTTCAGCCTGCCCTTGATGTACAGGTAGCCGTCGCGGTCGAACTTGCCGAGGTCGCCGGTGCGGAACCAGCCGTCCTCGGTAAAGACGGAGGCGGTGATTTCCGGCGCCTTGGCGTATTCGCGCATCACGTTGGGGCCGCGCACCAGTATTTCGCCTTCGCCGGTGGCCGGGTCGGGCGCGTCGATGCGCACCTCCACCCCGGTCAGGGGCCAGCCGGTGGCGGTCAGCCGGGTGTCGGACGGCCCGCAGCCCGCCACAAGGGGCGAGGTTTCGGTCAGGCCGTAGCCGATGGCGTACGGAAAGCCCGCCTCGCGCAGAAAGCGTTCCACGTCGGGCGCGATGGCCGCGCCGCCGATGCAGAAGATGCGCAGCGCCCCGCCAAAGGTCTGCAACAGTTTCTTGCCCGCCATGGCATGCAGCTTGCGCCGCACGAAGGGCAGCGCATACAGCCGCCGCTTCAGCCAGGTATCGGTGAACTTTGGCAGCACGGCGGACTTGAAGATCTTTTCGATGACCAGCGGCACCGACAGCATGGCCGTGGGCCGCACCTGGGCCAGTGCGGGCAGCAGGGCGCGCGCCGTGGGCGGCTTGTCCATGTAGTGCACGTGCGCGCCGTTCAGCACCGGCAGCACCAGCCCCAGCGTACATTCGTAGGTGTGCGACAGGGGCAGGATGGACAGCATGCGGTCGCCGGGGACGATGCGCACGATGCTTTTCACCGCGTCGGCGTCCCACACGATGTTGCGGTGGGTCAGCACCACGCCTTTGGAATGGCCGGTGGTGCCGGAGGTGTAGATGATGGCCGCCACGTCGTCCTCGCCCGGCTCTTCGGCGGCAACGTGGGTGAAGCGCATGGCCTTGTCGCGCAGGCGTCGGAATTCGCGCAGGCCGCGTTCCTTCAGTTCGCGCAGCTTGTCGCGCGTGGCCCCCTGCTGCACGGGGTGGAAATTCTCTATCTGGATGAGTTCCGGCGGGGTGTCGAACTGGCCGTCCTCCAGCTTGGTGAACAGCCGTTCGGAGACGAACACCACCTTGGCTTCCGAATGGCGGATGATGTGGTGCACGGCATCCGCGTGAAATTCCGGAAGGATGGGCACGGCGATGGCGCCCATGGCGGTAATGGCGAAATAGGCGATACCCCAGTTGGGCATGCTTTCCGAAAGGATGGCCACCCGGTCTCCGCGCGTCACGCCCTGTTCCGCCAGCAGGGCAGATACCGTGGTGGCGTGCTCGAGCAGTTCGCGGAAGGTTATGGGCGTGCCGCCTATCTGCGACAGCGCGGGCTGGTCGGCGTACAGTTCGGCGCTGCGTTCCAGCACCCGCCTGAGGGTAAGCGTCTGCAACTCCATGCAAGCTCCTTCGTGTGGGACTTCACGGATGTACGGCAAAGCCGGATTCGCCGCAATCCCATGCGATGCGGCGGCAGGCGCGGAGTGCGGGGTGTCGCCGTAACGTCACGCAGGGAAGGTGCGAGGCGGGGCGTTGCAGTGGTCAGACGTACGTGAAGCGGGGCGGATACGCGGGCAGACCGTGGCGGGGTGCTGACGGCATGGGGCCGGACGTGGATGAAGAGGCGGCGACGAAGGAGAAGCGCGGTGCCGTGAAAGAGCGCGCTTTCGTGGGGTGCGGCACGTGCCCCAGCGGGCGCGCATGCGCGCACCGGTTGACCACGCAGCCCATCGTGACGCATACCGGAGGAACCATCCAAACCCCAACGCCGCACGAGGTTTCCCATGCTCAAGCACATCGTCTGGTGGACCCTGAAGGACGAGGCCGAAGGCGCCTCCGCCGCCGAAAACGCCGCCAAGATGAAGGCCATGCTCGATCCGCTCATGGGCAAGATTCCCAGCCTGAAGGGGCTGGAGGTGAGCACCACCTTCCTCGGCACCACCACCGAGCCGGTGCAGATCATCCTGGTGTCCACCCACGACGACGCCGAAGGGCTGAAGGCCTACGCCGAACACCCCGAACACATGCAGTGCGTGGACTTCATCAAGAAGATCGTGGCTAGCCGCAAGGCCATCGACTTCACGGTGTAGCCGCGCTGGCCGGGTGCGCCCGGCGGTGCCTTTTTCCGGGGCGGAAGAGCGCGGGTTCTTCCGCCCCGTGCCGTTCCGGCGGCCAGGCGGTCACGCAGGCATGCCGGTCACGACCCGCCAGCCGGTCGGGGGCACCGGGTGCCCCAGGCTACGAAGATGGAGATGCTGGCGCTGCCGCAACCGCAGGCGGATGTGGCGCAGCAGGTGCCGCCTGCGTCCTCCACCCGCACGTCGCGCAGGCCCGCCTCGCGCAGCCAGCGGGCCACGTCCCCGCGCCGGAAGCCGGGCCAGCGGTCGTGGTGTTCCTGCAGCAGAAAGGCGTTGTCGTGCCGGTCAAGGTCGGTCAGCACCACCCTGCCGCCGGGCCGGACGATGCGCGTCATCTCGCGCAGGGCCGCGCCGGGGGCGTCGACATGGTGCAGGTACATGTTGGCGAAGGCGTGGTCCACAGCGCCGTCGGGCAGGGGCAGGGCGTTGCCCTCGCAGACCCGGCAGTCCACCGGGGGCAGACCGGGGCCGCCCGCCGCGAAGGGCTTGGCCCGCAGTACGTCCAGCATGGCCGCGTTGGCGTCCAGCGCCATGACGGCCACGCCTTGCGCCACCAGCGCCTCGGTGACGAAGCCGGTGCCCGCGCCCACGTCCGCCACCGTCTGGCCGGGGGCCAGTGGTGCCCGCGCGCAGGCCGCCTCGCGCACGGCCTCGGAAAAGAATCCGGCGCGCAGGGTATCCCAGTCGCCCGCCACGGCATCGAAATAGCCCTTGCATCCCATTTGCGTCCTCCTGCATGTTGCATGTTGCCGTCGGAAGCCGGAATGTATGCCCGCACCGCCCGCCCGGCCATTCGCATGTTCCGGTGGCCGGTTCGGAAAAATTGAAGGCAGGCGGCCCTGTCGGCATGTGCGGCCAGTCCGGCGTTGCGTCGTATGCAGTCCATTGACCGTCCGGCACGGGGAGAAACATGGAACTCTATCAGTTGCGCACCTTTGCCGAGGTGGCGGACACCGGAAACCTGACCCGCGCGGCGGAACGGCTGCACGCCAGCCCGCCCGCCATCAGCGCGCATATCCGCGCGCTGGAGGACGAACTGGGGGTGACCCTGTTCCGGCGCACCCCGCGCGGCATGGAACTGACCGACGCCGGGCGCGACCTGCGTGAGCGGGCAGGCACGGTGCTGGCCGGGGCCGAGGAGTTGCGGTCGCGTGCGCTGGCACTGCGCGGCGAGCCGGAGGGGCAGGTGACCCTTGCCCTGCACGCGGCCTCGAACCTTTTGCGGGTGGATGCGGCGCATGCCCGACTGCGCGCGGCCGCGCCCCGCGTGCGTCTGCGCCTGTCGCGCGCCATGAGCTGGGAAGTGGTGGCCGACCTGCGGTCAGGCGCGCTGGACGCGGGCTTCCTGTACCTGGCGGATCAGACCTCGCCCGGTGGGGCGGCTGACGGCGTGACAGGGCCGGAAGGAGTGGTCGTGACGCCCCTGGCGCGGGTGGGGTTGCACGTCATTGGTCCGCTGGAATGGGCGGACGTGCTGCAAACGGGCACCCTGGCCGAACTGGCGGCGCTGCCCTGGCTGTGGGTGCCGTGCGAGTGTCCGTTCTGCCCGGTGATGGAGCGCTTGTTTGCCGAAGTGGGCGTGGAACCCACCGTGGCCGCCGTGGCGGAGCAGGAGGACGCCCTGTGCGCGCTTGCCGCCGGAGGCGCCGGGCTGACGGTGATGGTCGAGGCCGAGGCGCGCGCCGCCGTGGCGGAAGGCCGACTGGCACTGCGCGAGCAGCCGGTGGCGCATGTGACGCTGGTGTTCGCCGTGTCCGCCGCCCGGGCCGAGGAACCGGCGCTGGTGGCGCTTCGTGACGCGGTGTGCGCTGCGTGGAGCGCGGACGCCGCCCCTATAGCTGGCTGACGTAGGAATACATGACCACGAAGTGGCAGAAGCTGCCCGCCATCACGAACAGATGGAATATCTCGTGGAAGCCGAAGTGCCGGAAGCGGTTGGGGCGCTTCAGGGCGTAGATCACCGCGCCCACCGAATAGAACGCGCCGCCCGCCACCAGCCAGGCCAGGGCTCCGGCCTGCAGGTTCATGACCAGCGGGTAGATGCCCGCAAGGGCCATCCAGCCCATGCCCAGGTAGATGCCCGTGGATACCCAGCGCGGGGCGTGCAGCCAGAACACCTTGGTGAAGATGCCCGCCACGGCCACCGCCCACACGCAGCCGAACAGCGACCAGCCCCACGGCCCGCGCAGCGGGATGAGGCAGATGGGCGTGTACGTGGCCGCGATGTAGACGAAGATCATGGAATGGTCCACGCGGCGCAGCAGGCGCGTGCCCCGTTCCTGCAGCGGCAGCCAGTGGTACAGGGTGCTGGCCGTGTACAGCAGCACCATGGACACCCCGAAGACGGAAAAGGTCACCACGTGCCACGGCAGCAGGGGCGAGGCGGCGCGCACCACCAGCAGCACCGTGCCCAGCACGGACAGCAGTGCGCCGATGCAGTGGGTAAGGCCGCTGACCGGGTCGCGCAGGCTGGACACCATGCGGCGCAGCAGCGAGGCTGATGGAGCGGACTGGGGGGGGAGCAGGGCGGTGGTCATGCGGGTGTCCTCCTGACGGGGGCACTGGGGAAGTGGCGCGGCACGCGCGGGCGGCGGGCGGAAAAACCTTGCCTCGTACTGTTGGCATAGCCGGTTTCCGCCCCGCCGTCACCGGGGGCAGGGCGGGCAGGCTGCGGAAACGCATGCCGGGCGCCCCCACGGATGCGGCAGGCGGGAAAACGAAAGGGCGGAATGTACGCGCCCCGTGTACAGGGGGCTGCGCCCATTCCGCCCGGAAATGCCATGTGCGGTGCGTCCGGCCTATTCGGTGTCCGGTCGACCTACCTCGCGGCCCACGCCCAGCAGGGCCAGGGCAAAGTCGCCGCCGTCAAAGGGGCGCAGGTCTTCCATCTTTTCGCCAAGCCCCACGAAGGTGATGGGAATGCCGAACTGCATGGCCACCGCCACCACGATGCCGCCCTTGGCAGTGCCGTCCAGTTTGGTCAGCACTATTTCGTCCACCCCGCAGGCCTCGTTGAACAGCCTGGTCTGCGACAGGGCGTTCTGGCCGGTGGTGGCGTCGATGACCAGGATGGAGCGGTGCGGCGCGCCGGGGTGCTTGCGCTCCAGAATCCGGCGGATCTTGTGCAGCTCTTCCATCAGGTTGACCTTGGTGTGCAGGCGGCCCGCCGTGTCCACGAACACGATGTCGTAGCCGCCCGCGAGCGCCACGTCCATGGCCTCGAAGGCCACGGCGGCCGGGTCCGACCCGGCGGACTTGGCGTGAAAGTCGGCCCCCACGCGTTTGGCCCACACTTCCAGTTGTTCGATGGCCGCCGCGCGGAAGGTGTCCGCCGCGGCGATGAGCACCTTCTTGCCCTGCATGCGGGCGCGGTGGGCCAGCTTGGCGATGGTGGTGGTCTTGCCCACGCCGTTGACGCCGATCATCAGCACCACCTCGGGCGGGGTCACGGCGGCGATGCGGCGCGGCGCGCGAAAGATGTCCTGCAATTCCTCGCGCAGCAGGTCGCGGAAGGCGGCGGGGTCGTCGGTGCCCGCCTTGCGGGCGCGTTCCTTCAGGCGGCCCACCAACTGCGTGGCGGGTTCGAAGCCCACGTCCGCCATGATCAGGATTTCTTCCAGCTCTTCCCAGAAGGTCGCGTCGATGCGGCCATGCGAGGCCAGCAGGGCGTCGATGCGGCCGGTGATCTGCTCGCGCGTGCGGGCCAGGCCCTCGGTCAGTTTCAGGAACAGGCGGTTGCGTTCGTCTTCCTCGTCCTCCAGGTCAAGGGCAAGGGCCAAGCGGTATTGCAGTTCGGAGCGGAAGTCGGCGACATACCGGTAGTCCATGGCGGCAAGCCAGCGCCGGAAGTCGGCGATGAAGGCTTCCGCCTCGGTGTCCGGGGTTTCCAGCGCGGCAAACAGGAAGCGCAGCCGTTCCCACAGCGTGTCGTCCGCCTCTTCCACTCCGGCCAGCACGTGGCCCAGCCACACCGAAAGGCGCGGCTCGGACTGGCGCAGGGCGCGGGCAAGGTCCGCCCGCCAGGGGGCGTCCTGTGTGCCCGGCGCGTCGGGGGCTGCCGGTTCCGGCGTCGTTGCTGCGGCGTCCCGTGGGGCCGCTGGCGGTGCCGTGGGCGCATCCTCGTCGCGGGGAGTCCACAATTTCTTGATGGCGCTGAAGAAACCCATATGTCGTCCTCCGATGCGGGAGATGGGAGCAGTGGGAAAGCGGTGCGGGCCGTACCGGTTGGCCGGGGCCATGCCGGATGCGGGGCCGCCACAACTTTGCCCAGAACCCCCGGCGAGTCAAGGCGGACGGGGCCAGACAGGCCAGACAGGCCAGACGGGGGCCAGACAGGCCAGACAGGCCAGACGGGGGCCAGACAGGCGAGGCAGGGCCAGGCAGGAGATGACGGATGGCAAGGCCGTGGCGCACGGGCTGCCAGCCGCGCCTGTCCGCGCGGACATTTTTGCCCGCATCTGCCTGCCAGACTGCCGGGAACGGCCTGCCGACCCGCCCACGGATTGGCATTTCCGTCGCACCGTTGCCCCGGCACTCTTTCCATCGCATGGCGCATCGTGTAGGCTGTCGGAAACCGGATGGCCGATGCGTCGCCGTCCGTCCCGCGCTCCTTTCCGCACGGGGCGGCACGCGCTGGCCGCGCCCCTCCGACGACAGGCGACGGGGACTTGACGCGCGCATGAGCAACACCACCGCCAGCAAAGGACTCTCCGTCCCGGACATCATCAAGGGGCGCTCGCTGTCGCGCGACCTCACCGTGAGCCTCGTGGTGATGGTGCTGGTGGTGGTGGCGGCGCTGTTCTCGTTCGTCTACGTGCAGATTTCGCGCGACATGCTGCACGAGGTGGACCGCAAGGCCGACGAATACATCACCCGCCTGGCCGATATCCTGTCCATTCCCATGTGGAACTTCGATGCGCGCACCATGGACCAGATCGGTTCGGTGTTCGCGCAGTACGAACTGATCAACGAAATCCACATCGAGGACGCCCAGGGCAACACCCTGTTCCGGGTGCGCAAGGGGGCCGACCCCGACGCCACCGTGTTCCGTGAACGGGCCGTGCGCTTCGAGTCCGAGACCATCGGCCGCGTGTCCATGGTGGTCACCCTGCAAGACTACCGGCGCAGCCTGGAGCGGCTGCTGAAGGCCAGCGCCCTGATCATGGGCAGCGTGCTGGTGGTGCTGCTGGCTTCCACCGGGGTGCTGCTGCGCGTGTTCCTGCGCCGCCCGCTGGAGGCGTTGCGATCAGGCATGGACCAGATAGCCCGGGGCGACTTTGCCTACGACATGCGCTCCATCGCCCATGCCGAACTGGCCCAGATCGCGGAAAACTTTTCGCGCATGTGCAGCCAGGTGGAGCAGCGCGAGAACGAACTGCACGCCATCAACACCAAGTTGCAGGACGAGATCCAAAGCCGCCGCCAGACCGAACTGGCCCTGCGCGCCAGCGAGGAACGCTACGCCCTTGTGGTGGGCGGCACCAGCGACGGCATCTGGGACTGGGACCTCATCGCCAACTCCGTGTATTTTTCGCCGCGCTGGAAATCCATCGTCGGCTACGAAGACCACGAGCTTCCCAACCGGCTGGACGAGTGGAAGGAACGGGTGCATCCCGACGACCTGGACACCGTGCTGCATGCCCACGACGACTACCTTGCCCGGCGCGTGCCCGAGTTCCAGGTGGAATACCGCATGCGCCACAAGGATGACAGCTACCGCTGGATCCTGGGGCGCGGCGCGGCCCTGTGGGACGCCAAAGGGGTGCCCGTGCGCATGGCCGGTGCCCATACCGACATCACCGCCCGCAAGGAAGTGGAGCAGGAACTGCGCGAGGCCAAGAACAACCTCGACAACATCCTGAACGCCATGCCCTCGATCATTGTGGGGGTGGACCAGTCCGGCAGCATCACCCTGTGGAACCGCACGGCGGAACGCGTTACCGGCCAGCCGCGCGACGCGGTGCTTGGGCGCCCCGTGGGCGAAGCCCTGCCCGACTTCGGCTTTCTGCTGGACGAAATCCGCCGCTCCATCGCCGAGGGCGGCACCATTGCGCTGGACAAGACCCCCGTGTCCGGTCCCGGCGTTACCCGCTATTTCGACATCGTCATCTACCCCGTGGTTTCGCGGGGCAGCTTTGGCGCCGTGGTCCGCCTGGACGACATCACCGGCCGCATCCGCATCGAGGAGATGATGGTGCAGACCGAAAAGATGCTGTCGGTGGGCGGTCTTGCGGCGGGCATGGCGCACGAGATCAACAACCCCCTCGGCGGCATCCTGCAGGGGGCGCAGAACATCCAGCGCAGGCTTGAACCGGACTTCGCCCCCAACGTGGTGGCCGCCCACGAGGCGGGATGCTCCATGGATTCCATCCGGAGTTACCTGGACCGCCGGGGCATCCTGCGTTTTCTGGAGGGCATCCGCGAATCGGGCAACCGTGCGGCCAACATCGTTTCCAACATGCTGGAATTCAGCCGCCGCAGCGAATCGCGCTGGCAGCGGGTGTCGCTGCCGTATCTGGTGGACCGCACCCTGGAACTGGCGGCCAACGACTACGACCTGAAGAAGAAGTACGACTTCCGGCATATCGACATCGTGCGCGACTTCGCTGCCGACCTGCCCGACCTGCCGTGCATGCCCACCGAAATCGAACAGGTGCTGCTGAACCTGTTCAAGAACGCCGCCCAGGCCATGCACCTGCGCGGCGAGAGGTCCGACCCGCCGCGCATCTCGGTAAGCCTGCGGCACGAGGGCAGCGCGTTGCGCATCGACGTGGCCGACAACGGCCCCGGCATGGAAGAGGACGTGCGGCGCAGGGTGTTCGAGCCGTTCTTCACCACCAAGAGCGTGGGCGAGGGCACGGGGCTGGGACTTTCGGTGTCGTACTTCATCATCACCACCAACCACGGCGGTACCTTTACCGTGGATTCCGAGCCGGGCCGGGGCACGGTGTTCACCCTGCGGCTGCCCCTGGATCAGCGCCACGTGACCACCTAGGCCCCAAGCGCCGCCATCTCCGCCCCTTTCCTTCCGGGTCCGCCATTTCCGCGTCATTCTGCCTTGTTACCCGCCGGTCACGCCGCGCCTTCTCGCGCGGCGTTGTGCGTTGTGGCGCCACCCTGCTGCGAATCGGATTTCCGCATGCCGGGAGCTACCCCGCGTCCTTTCGCCCCGCCCCGCTGCAACGTCGCGTCCGCCAATGCCTTCCTCCTTGCCATAAGAGACAAATGTTTCTACATGTTTCCGCTCGGCACTGCACGATGTGGACAAGGGCGGCTAACAGCCGCCCGCCATTGGCGCGCGAGGGAACGTTGCCCGGTTTCGGGCGGCGTGCGCGCCGGGGCGTCGCACGGCCATTTCCGGCCGCATGCATATCGGAGGCACTGTGTTCCGTGTTCTTCTGGCCGCGCTGCTCTGCGTCGCGGCATGGTCCCCTTTTGCCGAAGCCGCAGGCTTCGCCATGTATGAATTCAGTGCGCGGGGCAACGCGCTGGGCGGTGCCATGACGGCCCGCCGGGCCGACCCCTCGTCCATCGCCTTCAACCCCGCCCTGGTCACCCAACTGGAGGGCACGCAAACCCTGGCCGGGGTCACCGTGGTGGCGCCGCAGGTAACCGCAGACGTCAACGGAAGCTCCACGGATACCGAATCCAACATGTGGACCATTCCGCACGCCTACGCCACCACCCAGATCAACGACAACCTGTTCCTGGGCGTGGGCACCTTCTCGCGCTTCGGCCTGGGGACGGAATTCCCCTCCAACTGGGCGGGGCGCGCAGAACTGCAGTCGGTGAACATCCAGTCCATGTCGGTGAACCCGGTGCTGGGCGTGCGCAACGGCGATTTCGCGTTCGGCTTCGGCGTCGAGGCCATGTGGTTCGAGTATGACCAGAAGCAGGCGACCCCCGTGGGCGCCACCGACATCGACGGGCGGGTCAAGGGCGATTCCACGGGCTTCGGCCTGAACGGTGGCGCCTGGTGGAAGGCCACCGACAGCGTGGCCCTGGGCGCCAGCTTTCGCACGCCCATCAAGCAGAACCTGGAAGGCCGGGCCACCTTCGACAAGAACGGTGCGTCGGTTCCGGCTTCCTGGTTCCGGGACACCGATGCCGAAGGCTCCGTGACCCTGCCCGGCGAAGTGCGCGTGGGCGTGGCGTGGGAGCCGGACGACCGCTGGAGCGTGGCCATGGACGTGACCCGCACCTTCTGGAGCAGTTACGACGAATTGCGCATCAGCTACGGCGATCCGCTGGCCCCCGGCGTGACCGAAAGCGTGAAGACCACCGAATGGCGCGACGTGTGGCGGCTGGGCCTTGGCGTGGAATACCGCCTGACCGACATGGTGGACCTGCGCGCGGGCTACGTCTATGACTGCGAACCCGTGAACCCCGACCATCTCGACTTCCTGGTGCCCGCCAACGATCGCCAACTGTACAGCCTGGGCGTGGGCCTGCACGACGGGCCGTGGCGGGTGGACGTTTCGTACACCTACCTGTGGATCAAGGGCCGCGACGGCGAGGTCCGCAGCGATGACGGCACCGTCTACGACGTGCGCTTCCATGACGGGGATGCGCATCTTGTTGGCCTTTCTGCTGGCTGGGAATTCTAGGCGGCGCAAGGGGCCTTTTGCCCTCTGCCGTCGTCAGAAGCCTTTTTTATTCCGGTCACGCACGGAAGAGTGCGCTCCCTGCTTAAAAAAGGACTTCTTCCTAGGCAGAGAACAAAAGCCCTCCTTGCGCCTTCATGGAGAGGCGAGGGGAGTGAGTAGTGGAGATGGAAATGGGAGGAACCGTGAGGTTCCTCCCATTTGGTTTTGTGTGTCTTGAGAGGCCGTTTTCAAATTAGGATTTTTGTTCGTTGGCGAGGAAAACGAGCCTGCCATGAGGGAGTATACTCTTGTTGTATTCGACCGAAATGGCAGGCGATGTTTGACGACGCCAACGGGCAAAAAGACAATTTGAATGCGGCCTCTAGATCAGCTTGTCGAAAATGAGCTTGTACGTGGAACGGATGTGCAGGGCTAGGCGCAGGCGCAGGGCCTTGGCCTCGGCGTCGCCCAGCGAGAGCAGCGACACCAGGTGGTGGGCCGCCTCGGAGAAGTCGGCGTCGCCCTTGTGTTCCAGCATGCCCACGTAGCCGCGCACCTTTTCGGTCAGCGCGGCGGCTTCCCTGCGGTCGGCATTGCGCGCGGGGGCCTGCTGGAAGCGTTCCAGGAACGTTTCGAAGATCACCTCGTGGTCGTTCGGGAACGATCTGCGCAAGGCCAGCCGCCACAGGGCGATGAACAGGGCCCGCAGGTCCTGCAGCGCGCGTTTGCGCCGCAGGAACTGCATGCGTCCGATACCCATGGCGTCGATTTCCGGCGTGAAGTCGAAGGAATCGAGCAGGGCGGCGAAGTTGCCCAGAACCTCGTCGACGGTATAGGCGGGCGATGTGCTCATGCCCGGCAGCGGACCGGCGCTCATTCGGCGTCGGCCTCCGCGTGGCGTGCCGCACCGGCATCCGCTCCGTTCGTGTCGCCCGTACCTTCGGTGGCCGCACCCGCAGGCTTTTTGCGGCGGCGGCGCCGGCGGCGCTTGGCGGGCGTGGCCGCGTTGCCGGTGGCGGCGTCATTGGGGTCGTGTCCGCCGGGCTGGTCGTCGAATGCATCGTCGAACTCGTCGTCAGCTTCCAGGGCCTCTTTCAGCACGGGCTGTATCGGTGCCGAGGCTGCCTTGGGGGCTGCCTTGGGCTTCGCGGCGGCCTTGCCCCCAATTCGGGAGGACTGGGAGGGCTGGGCGGGCTGGGCCTTGGCCCCGGTGGGCAGCCGCTGGCCGAACACGCTGCCAACCGTCAGCGAGGAGCCGCGTGCGTCGTCCAGGCGGTCGTCATCTTCGCTCAGGTAGTCTTCCAGCAGCAAGGGCATGTCGTCGTCATCGTCGTCGTCTTTCTCGGGGGCCTTGGCCCGGGCCTTGCCAGCGGGAGCGGCCTTGCCCTTTTCGGGGGTGGCGGCTTCGGCCTTGCCCCGGCCGCGGCGTGCACCGCGCGCGGGCTTGGCTTCATCGGTCCCGTCGGAGACCGCGTCGACGGAAGCGTCGACGGATGCGGCGTCAGGAGCCCCGGCATCGGTCACTTCGGCGGCAGCCTTGGCTGCCTTGCCCCGCGCCGGACGCGTGGCCCTGGCCTTGGCGGGCTTGTCGGCCGGCGCGGCCTTCGCCTCGCTGGCGGCAGGTTCCTGAGGTTTGGCGGGCGCAGCGGCCTTGGCGGGGCGGGTTTCCCTGCGCGGCTTGGGCGTGGCGGGCGCATTGGGCGCTTCGGGCGCGGCAGTCATGCCGTCGTCCCACGCGCCGTCGGCACCATCCATGCCGTCGTTCATGCCGTCGTCCGTGGCATCGTCCGTGGCATCGTACTGTGCGTCGTACGGGGTGTCGATCATGTCCAGGGGCGCGTCGGTGGCCTGTCCGTCTTCCTGGGCGGAGCGGGCCTCGGCGTCGCGGCGGCGCTTGCGTCCACGGCCACGGCGTGATCTGCGTCGGCCTTCACGGGGGGGCTGTCCGTCTTCGCGCGGTTCCGCGCGTTGTTCCGGATTCTCGGCGCGGGGGGGGGCGTCCGCTTCGGCCACGGGGGTTCCGGCCACGGCGTTTCCGGGCATGGCGGGGGTGCGTTCGTCACGCCGCTCGTCACGCCGTTCGTCACGGCGGTCACGGTCGCGGCGGTGCCCGTCGCGTCCGTCACGTCCGTCGCGTCCGGCACGTTCTTCGCTCCGGGCGTCCCGGCGTTCATCCCGCCGCTCATCACGACGCTCATCTCGGCGTTCGTCACGGCGTTCGTCACGGCGTTCGTCCCGCCGCTCGTCGCGGCGTTCGTCGCGGCGGCGGTCCTGCCGAGGCGCCGGAGCCGTGGCGGGCATGGGCGGGGCCGCATGCAGGCTTTCCTGATAGTACTGGTCCAGCAGCATGGCCAGCAGCGCAAGCTGCTCGTCGTCCCCGGCCAGGGCGCGGGCCAGCGGCGCATAGCGCAACTGCCGCTCGCGCTCCAGCCCGGTGCGGGCGCGCAGGCGCGCCTCCAGCAGGGCGGTCAGCCGGTCGCCGGCAATGCGCGCCACCGACTCGTCGTCGGGGGTGGGCCGGTGCTGGATGTCGATCTTGTAGTGCTTGGCGATGCGCTGCAACTCGAGCTTCTGGATGATGTCCACAAGCGAGATGACCGTGCCCGCAGAGCCCGCGCGGCCAGTGCGCCCGGCGCGGTGGATGTACGATTCGCGGTCTTCCGGCGGTTCGTACAGGATGACGTGCGAAAGGTCGGGAATGTCGATGCCGCGCGCGGCCACGTCGGTGGCCACCAGAAAGCGCACCCCGCCCTTGCGCAGGTTGCCCAGCACCTGCTCGCGCTTGGCCTGGGTCAGGTCGGCCGAAAGCTCGTCGGCATTGTAGCCGAAGCCCTGCAACACCGCCGTCACGTAGTGCACGTTGGCCTTGGTGTTGCAGAAGATGATGGCTGCCGTGGGGTTTTCCGACTCGATGATGCGCACCAGTGCCCGGTCTTTGTCCATGGGCTTGGTTTCGCAATACAGGTGCTGCGTCTGGGCCACGTGCACCTGCTGGTGGCTCAGGCTGAGCATGCGCGGTTCGCTCAGGAATTCGCCCGCCAGGTTCAGCACGTGGGGCGGGTAGGTGGCCGAGAACAGGTACGCGGAAATGCGGCGCTTGGGCATGTAGCGCTGGATTTCCTTCATGTCCGGGTAGAAGCCGATGGACAGCATGCGGTCTGCTTCGTCGAACACCAGCGCGCGGATGCGGTCCAGGTTCATGGTGCGGCGCAGCAGGTGGTCCAGCACGCGGCCGGGGGTGCCCACCACCAGGTGGGCGCCTTCACGCAGGGCGTCCATCTGCTTGCCGTAGCCCACGCCGCCGTACACGGCGGCCACGTTCAGGCCGGTGCCCTCGAAGAGCATGCGGGCCTCGTATTCCACCTGCAAGGCCAGTTCACGCGTGGGCACCAGGATCAGGGCCTGCACGGCGGGTTCGTCGGGGGACAGGCGTTCGAGAAGCGGCAGCAGGAAGGCGCCGGTCTTGCCGCTGCCCGTGCGCGACTGCACCATCAGGTCGCGCTTGGCGAAGATGTACGGCAGGGCGCGGGTCTGCACCGGCATCAGGTTGGTCCACCCGGCGCGGGCGGCGGCCTCCTGCATCATGGGAGGCAGATCGGAAAGGGCCACCGGGGGCAGCGCGTCTTCGGGCTCGTCGATGCGGGTGATCTCGGCGGCAAGGCGCAGGGCCGGGTCTTCGTCATCCGCAAGGGCGGCGAGTGCGGCGGGGTCTGCGGAATCTGCGGGCTCGGGAACGGAAATTTCGGCGGGGGTGCCTTCGGCAGGGGCGTCGGAAGCGGCCACGGGGGCCGGGGTGCCGGGTGTGTCGGGCGTGCCGGGGATTTCGGCGGCGGTGTTGCCAGAGGCGTCGGAGGAAGCGGGGACGTCGGCGACGGCGGGGGCGGGCACGTCGGAAGCGGCAGGCGCGGACGAAGGGGTTTCGTCGGTGTCGGCAGCCGAGTGCGCGTCGCCCTCAAGGCGTGGATCGTGGGTCATGCAGGTTCCTTGTTGGACCGGCTGGGCCGGTGCGGTGTGGCACCGTTCCGGCGAGGGAACGGAATGCCTGTCGTACACGATAGCAAAGGGTGTGCCTGTTGTGCAAGAACGTGAGACGTGGTCGCCCGGGCAGAACCGGAGCGGCATGGTCCGGACGCGCTGCATTGCGGCCAGTTGGGGCCAGTTGGGGCCAGTTGGGGCCAGTTGCGGCCAGTTGGGGTAATCGAGGGCAACCGGGCAAACCGAGCCGACTGGGCCACGTGGGCCGACTGGAGCGGATGCCCCACGGGTTGGCGGGCTTTTGACCGTATGGCACGGCCACGGCGCGGTACCGCACGCCCCGTGATGATCACCCCCGGTCGCGCAGGGCCATTTCCGCCAGGGCGTTGACGGTGGCGGCGGCCAGGGGCGAGCCGCCCTTGCGTCCCCGCAGGGCAAGGCAGGGCAGTCCGTGCGGGCCGTACTGGGTCAGCGCGGCGGCACGCTCCAGAAACAGTGCCTTGGATTCCGCCGCGTTGACGAAGCCCACCGGCATGGCCACCACCAGCGCCGGGGGCGGGCCGCCCGCCGCCAGGTGGTCCAGCAGGGCCAGCAGCGCGGTGGGGGCGTTGCCCACGGCCACGATGGCCCCGCCCAGCCGGTCGCCCGCCAGTTCCATGGCCGCGCGGGCGCGGGTGGTTCCGCGTTCCTGCGCGCGTTCCGCCGTGCCGGGCAAGGCATGCAGGCAGGCCACGGCGCAGCCCAGCGGATCAAGGCGGCGCAGGGGCATGCCCGCGCGGGCCATTTCCGTGTCGGTATAGATGGCGCAGCCACGGGCAAGGGCGGCCACCCCGGCCTTTATGGCCGCGTCCGGCAGGTGCAGGTGGGGCAGGATGTCGAAATCGGCGCAGGTGTGCACCAGCCTTCGCGCCACTTCCCAGGCCCGGCCCGTGAAGGGCTTCGGCTCGCCTGCTTCCTCGTCGATGATGGCGAAGGAGCGGGCCTCGATGGCGTCGGGGGTGAAGGCGGGTTGCAGGCGCGGGTCCGCGTCGACGGAGCCGGGCGTGCGCGTTCCGCTGCTTGCGGGGGCGCTGGGGGTGCCAGTGGCTCCCTCGGGGTGCCGGGGATCGGGGGTCAGGGGCATGCGATGTCTCCGGGGGCGGCGCAGGCGGCCACGAAGGCGCGTGCCGCATCGGGGTTGGAGCCGAAATGCAGGTGCACGTACGAACCGGACACCGAACCCGCGCGCAGTCCTTCCGGCCCCAGGGGGGCACCGTTGCGGTCGCGCAGGGTCCATGTCGGTGCCGTTGGGGGCGGTGGGCCGTATTGGCAGGATTGGGTGGTTTGGCCCGATTGGCAGGATTCGCGGGATTGGCGAGACAGGGCAGACCGGGCGGATTGGTCGGCGGGTGCGCCATCCGCTGCCGTGGGCTCCAGGTGCGAATAATGGAATTCGTGGCCGCGCAGCATCGTGCCCGCCGGGCCGAAGGGGGAGGCGTGCAGGGTTTCCGCCTCGCGGTAGCCCAGGGCGCGCAGCCGTGCATCCATGCGGCAGTCGGCGGGAAGGCAGCCGGTCATGGCGTGGCGGGTGCCGTGTGCATCGGTGATGGAACGCATCAGGTACATGAAGCCGCCGCACTCCCCATGCACCGGGCGCCCCCGCGCGGCCAGGGCGCGCACGGCGGCCAGCATGGGCGCGTTGGCGGCCAGGCGCGCGGCGTGCAGTTCCGGATAGCCGCCGGGCAGCAGCAGCCCGCCGATGCCGGGCGGCAGCGCCGCGTCATCCAGGGGGGAAAAGAACACCGGCTCGGCCCCGGCCATCTCCAGCAGGAACAGGTTTTCTGGGTACAGGAACGAAAACGCCGCGTCGCGGGCGATGCCGATGCGCACCCGGCGCGCCGGGCTTTCGATCAGGGGCGTGGCGGCGGGGAACGGGGGCGTGACCAGTTGTTCCGGTGCACCGCCGTCGTTGGGGGGCGTGTCCGGGCACTGCGGGGGCGCCATGGCCGCGCAACGGGCCAGCAGGCCGTCCAGGCTTTGCCCTGCCTCGGCCAGCCCGGCCTCGAACCAGTCGGCCAGCCGGGTGGAAAGCTCTGCCCAATCATGCTCGTGTGCCTGCGCCAGGCCCAGATGGCGCGCGGGCAGGCCAAGGGCCGCGTCGCGGGTCAGCAGGCCCAGCAGGGGGACGTCCGGGCAGTGGGCGGCCAGCGCCCCGCGCAGCAGCTCGCGATGGCCGGGACCGCCCACCCGGTTGCAGACCACCCCGGCAAAGCGCAGGGCCGGGTCGAACCGGGTGTAGCCCGCCACCAGCGCCGCCACCGAGCGCGACATGCCGCGCACGTCGGCCACCAGCAGCACGGGGGCGTCCAGCAGGGCGGCCACTTCCGCCGTGGAGCCCTGCCCTCCTTGGGCAGATGCGCCGTCGTACAGGCCCATGACGCCTTCGACGACGGCGATGTCCGGCGGGCCATTCGGCGCATCTGCCAGCCGGGTTTTCGCGGTCCTGCCAGTCCCGCCTGTCCTGCCAGTCCTGCCAGTCCCGCCTGTCCTGCCAGTCCCGTGGGTTTCACTGGCCGCACGGCACCAGCCGGCCCGGATGGCCCGAACGAACGAACGGCGCACCCCTTGCGGGCCGCACATCCAGCCGTCCAGGTTCCAGCCGGGATGGCCGGTAACAGCGGCATGCAGGCCGGGGTCGATGTAGTCCGGCCCGGCCTTCAGGGGCTGCACGCGCAGGCCGCGCCGGGTCAGCGCGGCCATCAGGGCCAGCGTGACCGTGGTCTTGCCGCAGCCGCTGTGGGTGCCCGCGACGATCACCGTGGGCGGAGGCATGGGCGCCGCGTCGTGCGCCGCCGGGAGGGTCATGCGATGTGGGCCTCGCCGGGCAGGCGGGGGGCGAACTTGGCGGTGATGATGGCCGCGTCCTCTTCCCGCGCCGAAACCTGCAACTCCGGCGCGCCGCCGTGGCAGCGGAAGGCACCGTCCACCATGTCCACGTACCCGGCGGACAGCACGCGCGTGTAGGGCAACTGTTCGCGCATGTCCGCGTGGTCCACCCGGTGGGGAAAGATGAACGGCACGGGGTGGCCGGAAAAGTCTTCAAAAAGGATGTACTTCATGCGGGACTCCCGATGGGTTTGCCGCATGGTACGGGCTTTGGCGGCGAAGGTCCACAGGATGACAGGGCGCACGGCACCATGGCGACGCCGCTGCCGGAGTGGCGGACAACAGTGGGCGTCGGCGTGCAGGCCGCGCCGCCGCAACAGCCATGCCGCACGCCATGCGGCACGCGCAATGACCGCATGGTTCACCACGGGCGGTTCGTGCAGGCAATTGCACATGCCCTGATGTCGTGCCCGCTACTGCGTCAGTGAGTGCTCTGCATCGTCTGTATTGTGTGTGCATTGCGGACGTATCTTGATGTGCGACCTGCTGCGCCGCATGTGGACGCAACCGATTGTGGTTGACCCCGAAGGAAGGATTGTCGTAGGTTCGAAACGAGTTTCGTGCACGCCATATCTTCATCAAACAGCAAAGGAGCGGCAATGTCGGAGAGTTATCTGAAGGAGGCTCTGGACATCGTGAAGGCGCAGGCCAGTGTCCGGACCATGACCGAAGAAGAGATCACCACCATGGTTCGGCGCCTTGCGGAGGGCATCCGGACCCTGAGCGAAGGTGGTGCGCTGCCCGAAAGCGGCGAGGGCGCTGCGATGGATCCCAAGAAGGCCATCAAGGAAAAGTCCATCACCTGCTGCGAGTGTGGCAAGTCGTTCAAGATCCTGACCAAGAAGCACCTGGGCACTCATGGCCTCACGCCCGAGACGTACCGCGAGAAGTGCGGCTACAAGAAGGGCACCCCCTTGGTCTGCAAGTCGTTGCAGCGTGAACGTCGCAAGAAGATGCGCGACATGAAGCTGTGGGAGCGTCGCGGGGCATAGCTTCGCGAACCTGCCGACAGGGACGGCGCGGGCGATTTGCGGCGCCCGCGTTTTTCAGGGCAGGCCCCCGGGTTCATCCATTCTTTTCCCTCCTGCCGGGCATGGGCGGCATTCCGGCGAGTGATGCGGATCGTCACCGGAAAATCGCACTGTCAGGCTAAAGTACCGCCCGGCGTTCTGCCGATAAGCACCCATGAAGAAAGACCCTTGCAGGGAGCCCGCGGGAATTCCTGCCTCTGCTTGTTGACAGTGATTCCTGATAGCGCTACGCCCGCGTATGGCGCGTCGTGAACACTGCGGCGCGCATTGTTCGTTATCCCTGGGAGGGGCCATGTTTCGCGATCTCAGCCTGAAATGGAAAATTCTCATCGTGGCGCTTGCCGGGCCGGTCGTCGTGGCCGCCATCATGGCCTGGCAGCGCGTGGACGACATTCGTACCGGGGCTGAAGAGGCGATCCTCCAGAAAAGCCGGGCCGTGGTGCTCATGGCCGAGGCCACCCGCAACGAGATGGGCCGCAAGCTCGAAATCGGGCTGATGCGCCCGCTGGACGAGCTGCCCAAGGACAAGATCATGGACGCGGTGCCCGTGGTCACCGCCATGCGCATGGCCGCCCAGAACGCCGCGCAGGTGGGCTACGAATTCCGTGCGCCCAAGGTGCAGCCGCGCAACCCCGCCAACACGCCCACTCCGCTGGAGCTTTCGGCCATGCAGGAGATGGAGCGCGGCAACCTGGCGGAAAAGGTCATCCGCACGCCGGACAAGATCTACTATTTCCGCCCCATCAAGCTGACCAGCGACTGCCTGTTCTGCCACGGCGACCCGGCCGGAACCCCGGACGTGGTAGGCGGCACCAAGGAAGGCTGGAGGGCGGGCGAGACCCACGGCGCCTTCGTGGTCATCAGTTCGCTGGAAAAGGCGCACGAGCAGGTCATGCAGGCGCGCATTGCCGTGGCCGGGTGGACCGTGCTGGTGCTGGCGCTGCTGTTCGCGGTGATCTGGGTGATCCTGAACCGGGGCATCATCGGGCCGCTGCTGCGCATTCGCCAGTTTGCCGGGCAGGTGGCCGGTGGGGCGCTGGATGCCCGCGCCGAGGGCGAGTACGCCGCCGAACTGGGCGAGGTGAAGGGCGCCATAGAAACCATGGTGGGCAACCTGAAGCAGAAGATGCACGAGGCTGACCAGCGCCGGGCCGACGCCGACGCCCACGCCTCCCGCGCGGAAAAGGCCCTGGCCGAGGCCCGCGAGCAGGAAGCCAGGGTCAACGACCTGCTGCAACGCATGACCTCGGTGGCCGGAGAGGCCTCTACCATTGCCCAGCAGGTGTCGCTGGCGGCGGAAGCCCTGTCCGCCCAGGTGGAACAGGTTTCCGCCGGGGCCGAGCAGCAGTCTGCCCGCGCGGGCGAGACGGCCACGGCCATGGAAGAAATGAACGCCACCGTGCTTGAGGTGGCGCGCAGTTCCGGCAGTTCCGCCCAGAGTGCCGACGAGGCCAGGTCCAAGGCCCAGGAGGGCGAGCGGGTGGTCAGCGGCGCGGTGCAGGCCATCAGCCAGGTGCACGAGCAGGCCCAGGCCCTGCAAGGCGAAATGACCACCCTTGGCAAGCAGGCCGAGGACATTGGCCGGATCATGGACGTGATTTCCGACATCGCCGACCAGACCAACCTGCTGGCGCTGAACGCGGCCATCGAGGCGGCGCGGGCCGGTGACGCCGGGCGCGGTTTTGCCGTGGTGGCCGACGAGGTGCGCAAGCTGGCCGAAAAGACCATGAACGCCACCAAGGAAGTGGGCCAGGCCATCCAGTCCATCCAGGCCGGGGCGCGCAACAACATCAGGGGCATGGAGACGGCGGCAGCCGCCGTGACCGAGGCCACCCGCATGGCCCGCGAATCGGGGCAGGCATTGCAGAGCATCGTGTCCCTTTCGGAAGAAAACTCCGATCAGGTGCGCTCCATCGCCACCGCCGCCGAGCAGCAGTCCGCCACCAGCGAGGAGATCAACCGCGCGGTGGATGACATCAGCCGCATCGCCTCGGAAACGGCCGAAGGCATGAATCAGGCTGCCGGGGCCGTGCTGAAGCTGGCCGGGCTGGCCAAGGCCCTGGAGAAGCAGATCGATCAGCTGACCAACGGCTCGTCCAGGTAACGCTGGCGGCTGACGTCATATCCGTAACATGACGACGGCCCGCGCCCTTTTCGGGGTGCGGGCCGTTTGCGTTGGGCCTCCGGGTGTTGCTGTCGCAGGGCACATTTCCGGAGGTGGCGGCGGGGTGGAAAACCACCGGCCGGTGCGCACAAACCCGTGGCGGGGCCGGGCAAAACCGTGTAGGGGAGGGGCCATGTCGCACGTGAAGACCATCCGCGCCATCCGCCGCTTCTGCCTGGACTGTCAGGGCGGTGTCGCGCGCGAGGTGCGGCTGTGCCCGGATACCGGCTGCGGCCTGTACGCGTGGCGGCTGGCTGGCATCCTTACCGGCGCGGCCAATGGCGGCGGCAGGCATGACCCGACCGGGGACGGCGATGCCGACGCGCCCGATGCGGCGAGCGCGTCCGATGTCTCCATGGTGGCCGGTGCGCCGCCCGAGGGTACGGCGTCGGCGGGCAAGTCCGCCACGAACAAGCCATCTTCGGACCCGCTGCCCGGCGCGTTGCCGCTCATCGCCCAGACCCTGCCCGACGAACGCCCGGTGCGGGCCATCCGCCGCTACTGCATCGCCTGCTGCGGCGGCGAACGGGAAGAGGTACGCACCTGCGATGCCCGCGACCGTTGCGCCCTGTGGTCCTACCGCTTCGGCGTGCTTCCGGAAACCTACCGCAGGGTCAAGGCCCGCCTGACCGGCCCCCGCACCCTGGTGTTGCCGGGCCTGCCCACCGGTACCAACGGATAGTCCCCCGCTTCCGCCATCACGCGCATCTGTTTGCCGACGCCTTTCCGGATGCTTTCCGAAGGGTGCCGATGTCTTTTCGTGCGTTCCCCCCGCACGAGTGGCGCCGGGCAACTGTAATGCCCGGCGCCGCGTACCGTAAGCCGTCGCGCCGTGGTTTACCTCAGCCCAGCCGGGCGTGGGCGTCCAGCAGGGCGGCCAGTTCCGCCGGGCAGTTCACCATGGGCATGTGGCCGGAATCCAGTTCGTCCACCGGCCAGCCCAGCGCCCGCGCCTTGTCGGCCATGGCGCGGATGAACGGGGCCGGGGTGGCCCGGCAGGCGATGAAGGACATCATGGCCGGGTCGGGCGCAAAGTCGTCCTCGAACACCGTCTCGAACACGGCGGCGGGAAAGTCGCGCAGCCGTTCCGCGAACCACGCTGCCTTTGCCTCGGGCACGCCGAAGGCGGGCAGCGGCCAGGGGCGCACCCGCCAGCCGTCGGTCAGGTGGTCGTCCAGCATCTTGCGCAGGCCCGGCCCGGCGGTATCCACGAAGCTGCGGCCCCGCTCGGGCATGATGGCATCCACGTAGACTGCCCGGCGCGGGGCCTGGGCCGTGCCTGCCGCACGGGCCAGCACCGCTCCGCAAGTCATGCCGGACAGGCTGTGCGCCACCAGCACCGCGTTCCGCAGGTCGTGCAGGCGCAGGTAGTCCAGCACGTCGGCAACGTGGTCGTACAGGGTCACGCCTTGCCGCAGGCCGTGGTGCAAATGGCCGCACCCGGTCAGCGCGGGCACATGCACCGCATGCCCCATGTCCCGCAGCGCCGCCGCCGTTTCCGCCCAGACCCAATCGCCCTGAAACGCGCCGTGTACCAGCACGAACGTCGCCCGGTTGTCCATGTGGCCTTCCTTCCGTCCCCTTCCGCAGGACGTGGCGGCACGGCGCGCCGCGCGGCATGCGCAGCCGCGTCCGCCCGTGCCGGATGTGGTGAAGGGACGGTACGCAGCAGCCAGAGTGCCTGCCGGAAGTGCGCACCGCCCGTGATGCCCGATGTTCCGCGCGGCCCGGCCTCAGGCCACGGGCTCGCCCCGGCGCAGCCGGGCGCGGATGTCGGAAAGCTGGTCCTCCATGGCCGAAATGTGTGCCAGCAGGCGCGTCTCTTCCGTGGTGCGGCGCAGCACCGCGCGCACGGCCCCGTGCTCGAACACCAGGCGCCGGTCGGCGGACAGGGCCAGCACCGGGTCGTGCGTGGCGATGACCACGATCTTGTCGCTGCGCAGCAACAGATCCAGCGCCCGCCGCTTGTCCACTCCGGCGTTTTCGATCTCGTCTATCAGCAGCACCGGCGACCAGCTGAGCAGGGCCGCGTCGGCGATCATCAGCGCGCGCGACTGTCCGCCCGAAAGCTGGGTGAGGTAGGCGCCATCCCCGAACGGCTCGCCCGCAAGGTCGTTGGCCGCAGCCAGCACCGCGCGCGCCGTGGCGTCGGGGTTGGGCACGGCGCGGCTTTCGGCGTGCATGCGGATGAACGGCAGCACGCGCATGTCCAGCACGAAGTTCATGTTCTGGGTCAGCTGGGCCACCAGCCGCCCCTGCAGGGCAAAGCGGCGGTCGGCGTCGGGAACGGCATCGTCCAGCAGGATGCGCCTGCCGGAGGGGGTGTCCGCGTCGGCCAGCGATTCGATGTCGTACAGGAAGCGGCTTTTGCCGGAACCGGTGGGGCCGAGCAGGGCCGTGACCTCGCCGGGGCGGAAGATGACGTCCGCGTGTTCCGCGCGGCCCGACTTGTCGTGTCCGGCCAGCACGGCAAGGGTGCGCAGCACCGGGGCGTCACCGGTTGCGGGGCGTGCGGTGTCTGCCGTGGCGGGAGTGTTGGGGGCGGTTGCGGACATCATGGGTGCACCCCCGTCTCGTTCTGCCCGTCAGGCCCGTTTGCCCCGCGTGCGTCGTCCCCCCTGCCTGTCGCGTAGGCAGCCTCACCTTCCGGGTCGCGCGCGGGCACGGCGGCGAATTCGGCCTTGCGCACGTTGCCCTTCTGGTAGCGCGCGCCGATGCGCGTCTCGCTCAGGCAGTACGAGCACACGGCGGCAGGCATGGCGAAGCGCAACCGCATGTCCGTCACCGTGGCGATGTCCGGGGCGCGGGACAGTACCGTGGCCAGTTCCTGGCAGCCCTGCCCGGTCAGCCCGTTGATGTGGCGGATCAGCGCGCGGCCGTTCATCTGGCGGATGCGGTGACGGTACACCTCGCGTTCCGCCTGCGAGACCAGGTCGCCCTTGGTCACCAGCACCATGTCGGCCAGGCGCAGCATGGGGCCGATCTTTTCCGGCGCGTCGATGCCCATCAGGTTGTCCACCACGCACAGGGCCAGCGCCCCGCGCAGGTGGGGCGAGCAGCGGTTGCACAGCCCGGCGGTTTCGATGACGCAGCATTCCGCCCCTGTCCCGGCGGCCCAGTCCCAGGCCTCTTCCAGGTTGGTGGCAAAGAAGTGGTCCGGGCACAGCCCGCCGGACAGGGCGACCACGGCGGTGATGCCCGCCGCCGCGTAGGCATCCGCATCGCGGGTTTGCAGGCAGTCGAACTTGATCACCGCCGTGCGCACTCCTTGCGCGGCCAGCAGCCCGCAGGCGCGGGACAGCACGGACGTCTTGCCGCACGAGGGCGGCCCGGCCACCGTCACGAGGCGCATGCCGCATCTCCCTGGGCCTGTCCCTCGCGCGCGTTCACCAGCAGGCGGAATTCGCCGTTCAGCCGGTCGCGCAGGGCGGTGATGTCCGTGGAACGGATGTAGTCCCAGCCTATCCACTTGATGGCGGCCCCTTGCGGCAGGCTTTCAGGCAGCGGGCCGGTAAGCGGCAGGAACCAGCGGGCGCTTTCTATCTGGCCGAACCCCGTGGCGAAGAAGTCGATCAGCCGGTCCAGCCGGGGCCGGGCCGTGCGTTTGGCCAGCATGTACAGGGGGCTGGCCGCCGCGCCGTCCTCCGGCCAGACGGTTTGCATGTGCTCGGGCTGGCGGGTGGTTTCCGCGAAGAAGTACGGCAGGATGTAGATGCCCCCGGCCTGCGGCGCGCCGCCCGACTTGGCCATGCGCGAGGAATGCATGAGCCCGCGTGTGTTGGCGGCAAACCGGGCAATGCCCTGCATGCCGAAGTCCTTGTGGATGGACAGCAGCACAGCGTCGGCCATGTCGTCGCCGTCGCCGCACATGTTCACCTGCCCGGCGTAGCAGGGGTCCAGCAGGTCGGCCCAGCAACGCGGCACGGGCAGGTCGCCCAGGCGCTTGCGGTCGATGAGGAAGATGTACGGGGTCAGCCCGTAGACCAGGTAGCGCCCGTCCGGGTCCACGATGCCCGCCGCGCGGTGCATGGGCGTGACGTCCTCGGGTTCCGGCGCGGCGAACACCCCCGCGTTGACGAAGCGCTCCGCGAAGCCGCGCCGGAAGAAGTCGCCGAAGCCGATGGAGGCAATGACCTGCGGCAGATGGTCGGGGTCGGTTTCGCGGTACAGCGGGTCGTACGGGTCCACCGAGGTGCAGCCCATGGGAATGTGAATGGCCAGGGGATTGCCGTCACCAGCGTACGTGGCGGCATGCGCGGCGGCCAGCGCGTCGATGGCCTCCTTCACCGCCAGCTTCACCGGGCAGGGCGCGTAGAACAGCAGATCCGCTGGGGGCGGCGGCTGGCGGTCTTCCTCTCCCATGTTCCTGACAGACTGGATGAGGTCGTCGAGGCTTTTCATGCGGCGGCTCCTGTGTCGGAAGCGACAAAAACGGCGCGTGCGACGCGGTGTGTGGCGCCATGCGACGAAAGTGTCGCGGTGCGGGGTAGAGAAGTACGACAGCAAGGGGCATGCCGTGGGATGGCGGGATGGCCCCGGCGCATCAGCGTTGTGCGGCCTCGCGGCGGCGGGCCAGCACCGCCACCAGCAGGGCCAGCCCCAGCGCGGCCAGCCAGCCCAGGCGCAGGGCATGGAATTCCAGGGCGCGCGGGGTGGGCGGGGGCGGTTGCGTCGTGTCATTCCGGGGGGCCGCACCGGCTGCCCCCGCGTCTGCCGGAGCCCATGCGCCCAGCCAGTAGTCGGTGCCGGGCACGGCCAGGGTGTAGGCCCGGCGCGCTTCGGTCCGGCCCTCGCCAAGGTCCGCCGTCCACTCGGTAAAGCCACCCCCCGCGCGGGCCGTGTCCATCATGCGCTGCACGAAGCGCACCCCGTGCACGTCAGTGGCCGTGCCGAAGTCCACCCCGCCCGCGTCGGGCAGGGTGGGGGTGTGCACGTTCACCGTCCCGCGCGAAAGGAACACGTAGTCCCAGTGGGCGGTGCTGGTGCGCACCGGGTCCACCGCGCGCACCAGCAGCTCGCGCCGGGCGTTTTCGTCCGGCTGGGTGGCGGCCAGTTCGCCGAGCGCCTGGGCCAGCGCGGTTACCGTGGCGGCCAGTCTGCTGTCGCGGGCCGTTGCCAGCAGGGTTTGCTCGCGCGCGGCGGTGACGGCGGACAGCGGCGCCATGGTGGATTGGGCCAGGAACAAGCCTGCGGCGGCGGGCAGCAAGGCCCGGGAAAAGGCACGGCCTGACACGTGGCGCGCCAGAAAGCCCCCTGCGCGGCAGGCGATCTGTCCGGCACGGGCGGCCAGCCTGCGGGCAATATCCAGACACTGTTCCGGAAAGGGCGGGTGGGACGACGGCGTCGGGGAAGGGGAAGGTTGGGGCATGGGGGCCTCCTGTCGGCCCGCACTGTAGCCGGGATGGGCCGCAAGGTGAAGGCTTGGCGGAGGGGGATGGGAAAAGCGTTCCGCGCGGCGGGCACGAAAACGGACCCGCAGCCGGAAACGCAATCGCCCCGTACCGCCCGTCCCCTGCGGTTGCGGGGGCGGAGCGGTACGGGGCGGAAGAAAACAGGGAAGGTCGTGTGGTTCCGGCGGGTACTATTCGCCCTTCTTCTTGTGCGACGAGCGGAAGCGCACCCGCATGGGGGCATGCTCGATGCGGAACAGCTTGCGCAGGGCCTTTTCCACGTAGCGGGCGTACGGCGTCTGGATGCGGTCGGCATCGTTGACGAAGAACACGAACGTGGGCGGGTTGGTCTCCGCCTGGGTCAGGTAGAAGAACTTGGGCCGCAGGCGGCGCACCACCGGGGGCTGGTGGCGGGTGAGCACCTCTTCCATGGCCCGGTTGAGCTGGCCGGTGCCCACGCGCGCGTGGCATTCGGCGCGGATGCGTTCCGCCAGGGGCAGCACGGGGCCAAGCCCCTTGCCCGACTTGGCGGAAAGGTACAGCAGCGGCACATGGGGGCAGAATTCCAGCATGCCCTTGAACGAGGCTTCCAGGTCCGGCATCAGCTTGCGCGGCACAAGGTCGATCTTGTTCACCAGCACCATGAAGGGCGTCTTGCGTTCGTCCAGCAGGTCCACCAGGCGCTTGTCCTGCTGGGTGACGCCCTGCAGCGCGTCGAGCACCAGCAGGGTGATGTGGGCCTTGGTGGTGCTTTTGAGCGAGGCGTTGACGCTGTAGCGCTCCACCGAATCGGTGATGCGCGAGCGGCGGCGTACCCCGGCGGTGTCCACGAAGGTGATGGTCTTGTCGCCCGATTCGAAGCTGACGTCCACGCTGTCGCGGGTGGTGCCCGCCATGTCGCTGACGATCATGCGCTGCTGGCCGGTAAGGGCGTTGACCAGCGACGACTTGCCCGCGTTGGGGCGGCCCAGCATGGCAAGGCGCAGGTGGGTGGGATCGAAGGCGGGGCCTTTGGGCTCGGCGGATTCCGCGCCGTCGGCACCCTCGGCGCTGTCCGCGTCGCCTTCTTCGGAAAGGCCGAAATCGTCCTCGTGATCCGAGTCCACGCCGTCGCCGTCTTCCGCGCCTTCTTCTTCAGGCTCATCGGGCAGCATGTCGCGCATCTCGTCTTCCAGCACGCGCACGTTATGCCCGTGCGCGGCGGAAACGGGCAGCAGCGGAAAGCCCAGGGCGTGGAATTCGGCCAGCATCTCGTCCTCGCGCTCCACCCCGTCCACCTTGTTCACCACCACCAGCACGGGCTTGCCCGCGCGGCGCAGGTGCGCGGCCAGGTGTTCGTCGAAGGGGGTCAGCCCGTCGCGACCATCCACCACCAGGCAAATGCCTGCGGCTTCGGCCATGGCGGCTTCGGCCTGGCGCAGGATTTCCGCCTCGAAGCCGCGAATGCCTTCCGGCCCTTCGGCCACGGCGGCGTGGGCATCCAGGGTGATGCCGCCGGTGTCCACGATGGCGAAGGTCTGCTTGCCGCGCGAGCGCACCTGGCCTTCCATGCGGTCGCGGGTGACACCGGGCCGGTCGTGGGTGATGGCCCGGTTGGCGCGGATGAGCCGGTTGAACAGGGTGGACTTGCCCACGTTGGGGCGGCCCACCAGCGCGATCTTGGGCAGATGCGTGGTGACGGGCGCGGACGGGGCGGGGGGCTGGGCTATGGGCATGGCGTTCTCTGACTGTGGGATGACATGGGATGACAGGAGGGCGGCAGGGCCGCCAGTGGGGCACAGCGTAGCCCGGCGGGGCGCGTCGCGCAATGCGGCACACGGGGCCGGGCGGGTGCGTGCGGAAATTTTCGATGTGCCGGTGGTTGCAGCCGGGGCGCGGGCCTTGTGCGGCACCTGCGCCGCTGCCTGGCGGGCGTGTCCACGAGCGCTCGGCGAACTCCTGGCAAGGTCTCGGCGAGAGTTTGGCGAGAGTTCGAAATGACGGGCGCGTAACGGGAGTGTGCCCATTACCCCAAGCGCGCCATGATGGCAAGGCCCGGATATGGTAGATATGGTAGATATGGTAGATATGGTGTGGCGCTGTGTGACGCGGCGTTACACGTGGCCGGACCTGCAAGGCGGGAGGGATGCGGGATGATGCGGCGTGGGCTGCCCGCCGGAGGCATGCATCCCGGCGCCATGCGTTGCACCGCTGGCCGAGTGCGGCTACATTGGCCGCCAGGGTGTCGCGGCCCTGCCCGCCGGGTATTGTCCTGTCAGGCATGTCCTGTCCGGCCGGTCTTGTCGGCCGGATAGTGTCGGGCCGCCCGCCGCCTGTTCCCTCCGCTCCCCGTCCGCAAGCCCGCAGGAGGCATATCCGTGAAGCAGCTGCTATCCACCCGCGAGGTGGCCAAGGTGCTCGGCGTCAACGAAAAGATGGTCTACAGCCTGATCACCGAAAAGGGACTGCCCGCCACCAAGGTGACCGGCAAGTGGCTGTTCCCCGCGCATCTGGTGGAGCAGTGGCTGGAAAACAATACGGTCAACCATCCGGAACGCGCGGGCGGCACGGTGCAGCCGGGCGGCGGCGTACTGGTGGTGGCGGGCAGCAACGACCTGCTGCTGGACAAGGCGCTGGCCCTGTTCGCGGACCTGAACCCCGGCCACATCGCGGCCTTTGCCAACCTGGGTAGCCTGGGTGGCCTGCGGGCCATGCGCGAGGGGTTGTGCCACATGGCGGCCAGCCATCTGATGGAAGGCGGCCCCGGTCAGGTGCCGGAGCCTGCGGCGACCACCGGGCCCGGCGCGGCGTCTCCGGACGCGGCACGGGCCGGCAACGGGGGCAAAGCGGGCCGTGACTACAATTTCGGCCATGCCCGGCAAGAGCTGGACGAGGCCCCGGCGGTGGTCAACTTCTGCATCCGCGAGCAGGGCTATCTGGTGGCCCCCGGCAATCCCAATGCCGTGCGCGATGCGGGCGACATCGTGCGCAAGGGGCTGCGGGTGGTCAACAGGCCGCTGGGCACGGGCACGCGGCTGCTGTTCGACACAGAACTTTCCCGCGTGGGGGCGGACCCCCTGCGCATTCCCGGCTACGGCACCGAGGTGCGCCGCCATCTGGACGCGGGCATAGAGGTACTGGCGGGCCGGGCCGACGCGGCCCCCGGCATCCGCGCCGTGGCCGGGCTGTTGGGGCTTGGCTTTGTGCCGGTGCAGCGCGAACGGTTCGACCTGCTGGTGCCCCGCGCCCGCTACTTCGACCGGGGGGTGCAGCTGTTTCTGGGCATGCTGGTGGACGCGCGCTTCCGCGCCCTGGCCGACGGCTTCGAGGGGTATGACCTGTCCCGGGCCGGGCGGGTGGTGTTTCCCGGCGACGCGCCGTAGGGCGACGGCAGGCCAAACGCCGCCGCGCCGGACGGGTGGCCTTGCGACGCGTCATCCGCTGCCCGATTGCGGACCGGACGCGACATTGCAAACCGGGCGCGACATTCCGACCGGCGAGCCGACCAGACCGGCGCGAGTCTGTTTCGCAAAACGCCAAGGGGCACTCCGGCTGTTGCCGTTGTGCCCCTTGATTCCTGGATATGCGCGGGGATTATGCGTCGCGCTCCGCATCCGCCGTAGCGAAGGTTTCCGTAGCGTCGGTGTCGCGGTCAGCGGCCTTGGGGGCCTCGGCTTCCAGCCCTTGACCGCCGCGCGGACCGTGCGGACCGAACCCGTCGTGACGTCCCCGGCCGCCCTGTCCGTGATGCCCGCCTCGCCCCTGTCCGCCGTGACCCCCGTGACTGGCGCGATCATGCCCGTGGCATCCGCCGCGTTCTGCTTCCGCATCGGCGCGGCCTTCGGGGCCGTGCGCCGCGTGGCAGCAGCCCTGCCCATGCGGACCCTGTCCGTGGTGACCCTGTCCGTGAGGACCATGCCCATGCCGTCCGCCGCGCCCGTCTTCAGCCACGGCGTCCTCGCCCCCGCAGCAGCCATGGCGGCCCCGGCCCCGCTCGTGTCCATGCCCATGGCCATCCATGCGGCGGCAGGCCCCGTCTTCACCGTCCCTGGCTTCCAGCGAGGCGATGAGCTTGTCCAGCAACGCGGAAAGGTTTTCCTGCTCCTCTGCTGTCAGACCGGCCAGAGTTGTTTCCGCCGCGTCCTTGCGGGCCTGGCGTACCTCGTCCACCATGGCCCGACCCTTTTCGGTCAGGAACACGGAACTCATGCGCTGGTCTTCCTCGTGGCGGCGGCGTTCGATGCTGCCATCGCGCGAAAGCTTGTCCAGCAGTTCGCTAAGCGAAGGCGGCTGCACGCGCAGCAGGGCGGCAAGGTCGCGCGGGCTCAGCCCGTCCCGGTCGGCCAGCATGGCCAGAACCCGGCCCTGCCCGCGATGCGCGCCGCCGCGACCGCCATGCGGACCGTGCGGGCCATGGCCCCGGTGCAGCAGATTCATGCAATAGTGTAGCTGGTGAAACAGCTTTTCGGTGGTGGAAATGTTCATATGTGTCTCCTTGCTTGTTTTCGATTAGGTGCCTAACGAGATGGATATAGGTATCCACCGGGCACGGTCAAGGAGAATTTGTTAGGTGCCGAAATATTTTTTGCGCGGCGTATGAAAAAGATGAAGCCCCCGGCTGTCGCAGCCGAGGGCTTCATGTATTTTTTCAAGCTATTGCACGGGCAATGCTAGTAGCCCAGCAGACTTTCTCGCCCGGCCACCGAAGGCCGCATGTCGCGCTTGCCGGGCTTGGCCCCGCCCTCGAAGCGCACCAGGATCATGCCCGCGAACTTTTCGCCCCGGTACACTTCCACCCGGTAGATGTTGCCCGACTTGTCGATGGAAAAGCGGTTCTGGAAGTCCTTCTTGCGGATGGCCACGTCGCATTCGCTGTCGTCCCGCGCATCGGGCCGGGCCACCTGCGCGCCGATGGCGTTGACGCGAAAGCCGTCCACGGGGTGCACGGTGAAGGTGTCGCGCACGGTGATCATCCTGCCGAAGGGCACCACCAGCTTGCGGCCATCCACGTCCAGCGAGAGCGAGCCGGGGCCGTCGGTGTATTCGCGCCATTCGGGGGTGATGCGCGTCAGCGCCCGGTTGCCGTAGAACACCCGGTACCCGTCGTCCTCGCCCACCACGGCCAGGATGGGCTTGGTGGCGGTGAACGAAACCTTTTCGCCCTTCTTGAGCGGTATGTACCCCAGCGATGCGCGCACGTCGTCCAGCGGCAGGTACAGCCGCTGGTCGAAGAAGGCCACGGCCACGTCGCTTTCCAGCGCGGCCAGCACGCCGCGTGGGGTCATGGCGAAGTCGCGCTTGAAGCCCACGCCCATCTGGCGCAGGAACGATTCCAGCACCCGCAGGTGGTAGTAGGCGCGCTGCTCTGTGGAAAAGTCCTTGCTGGCCTCTATGCCGAAGGCGGGCTTGCCGTGGCGGATGGCGAAGAAGGTCAGGGTCTTCTCCATCTCGTGGTCGCCTTCTGCCGTGCGGGTGTTCTTCAGGTGGTATTCGTGCGCGGGGCTCAGCAGCCCCCCGTTGGCCTCGCGCACGGCCTTCTGGGCCATGGCGGCGAGATCGCCGTGGCGTGCGCCGGGCAGGGCGGCCTGGTCGATGATCACGCTCTGCCCCCAGCGCATGGGGTTGCGCATGGGGCCTTCGTTCTTGGGGCGGTAGAAGCCGCTGCCGTCATGCAGGTTCAGGATGATGTCCACCTGTTTGTCGAGGATGATGTCCTTGATGCGGCAGACGGTGTCGTATTCCGGGTCGTCCTTGCGCAGGGCGGCGAACTTGCGGTTCATGTCGCCGTTGGGCCCGCGCGAGCGCTTGATCATGCTGGGAAAGTTGAGGTTGGGCACCACCCACACCGAGCCATTGGTGATGGCGTAGTGGGTGACCAGCAGTGACGCGGCGGAAAAGCCGCCCGGCTCGTCCCCCTGTATGCCGCCCACCACCAGTACGGTGGGGCCGCTGCCCGTGCCCAGCTTGTACAGGTTGAAGTCCAGTTCGGTGTGGCGGGGCGGGGTCTTGGTCAGGTCGGCGGCGGCGGTGACGACGGCGGGCGCGGGGCTGGCCGAAGCCACTATCTGCGTGGTGGCGGGCCGCTTGGCCTGGGCGGGCGACGCCGCCAGCGCGGGCGCGGCGTGCAGGCAGAGCAGCGCGGCAAGACAGTACAGCCAAGGGCGGACGCCGTGGCGGAATGCGGCCGGGCGTTGTGCGGTGCGGTGCGTCATCATGCGGTGGCGACCTTGATGTGCCAGGGTTCGAAGCGGACCCCCAGCATGTTGTCCTGCGGGTAGCGCAGGGTGATGTAACCCAGTTCCTCCAGCCGCCGGAAAACCGGGGTGGCCGTGAAGGCAGAGGTGAAGTTGCGCGCGCCGTAGCCGCGCTGCCCCACGTCGAAGTCGCCTATGCCGTGGAACGAATACCCCGGCGGGGCCAGCGAGCGCGAGGCCAGCGACAGGTTGCCGCCGTTGGTGGAGGCCTTGGTGAGGAACAGGTGGAACTGCTTCATGATGCCGCGCACGCCGGAGGTGAGCACCACGTCCTCGCCCAGCAGGCGGCGGATGGTTTCCCACGTGGCGCGTGGTTCGCCCTGGTAGACGTAGTTGCCCATGCCCGGCACCTTGTACACCTCGCGCGAGGGGATGGTGGCGGTCAGCGAGTTCAGCGGCTTCATGCCCATGAACCCGTAGGCGGATGCGTCCGCATGGAACAGTTCGTCGATGAGGGCCAGTTCCTGCGGGCTGAAGGAGCCGACAGCCGGGTAGCGCCGGGCCACCCGCACCGCCTCGTCAAAGCCGAGCAGGTAGAAGAAACCATGCCCCACGGTGCGCTCAAGGCGGCCCAGCCTGTCGGTGGCGGCGTGCAACACGGGGATGCGCTGGGGCGGCAGGGTGATGTCGCTGGGGTGGGGGCTGTCGAACCGGCGCATCTTGAACAGGTAGTCGCGCACGGCGTCGTCGATGCCGGGGGGGGCGTCCAGATCGTTGGGGTGGTCCGTCTGCTGGGCGACCAGGTCGTCGTCCAGCGGCGGGGGGGGATTTTTGGGGCCTGATGCGGATTGCCCGGACGGGGTAGGGGAAGACCCGGCGCCCGATGCGCCCGATGCACCTGACGGGGACGGGACAGACCCCAGCGGCCCGCTGCCGCGCCGCAGGGCGGGGCGCACTGCTGGCCCGGCAAGGGCGGTGCCCATGGCGGCCAGGTGCAGCGCGCAGGCGCACGCGGCGATGAGAAACCGTCGTCTGTTCATGTGCCCGTTGCGTGCCCCCGAAAGTGTGGTCCCAAATGCCCAGCGGGCGTTGCTCTGTCCCGGTGTTGTCGCCGGATGCGCGTTGTGCGGCCTGATTGCGCACCAGTGCGACTCCGGTTGCAGGCAGGCGTGGTGCAGATGCGGCACTGGATGCGCTTGGACGCGCTTGGACGCGCTTGGCGTGTGCTGCGGTCCGGCCCGGCGCTGCTAGGTGCTGCCCGGTGCTGTCGACCCTGCTCTGTCCACCCGGACGGGCCGCAGGCCGCTTCGGCAGTGCCGGACAAGGCGCGGGTAAAGTCCGGACGGAGCCGCGCCCTGCCGCCATGCGCCGGGGGAACCCTATCCGAAATCCCGGCGGAACTCAAAGGGCGCGGAAGGCCCGGCCTGAATGGGAGTGGGGAGTGCGTATAGGGCTGCCGTCCATCACGAGGGTATCGGCATTGCTCTGGAAGTACTTAAGAATGGAGCCTGCGTGCGCTTGACTGGTTATTGGCGATGTCAGATGTAAATGGGGATCGATATGTTGATTTACCATGGGGAAGCCATATGGCAATTGCGGGGCTGTCTGAATCGGAAAGGCTTGAGATTGTGGCATCTACCATGAAAAAAATGGAGATGCTCGGCCATCGGTTGCGTGAGTTGATCGCAACACAACCACCTTGTGATTTGCTGGGATATGTTTACGGAACGTCCTTGATGCAGGGAGTGACAGGCGCCACAAAAGAGGCAGAATGTTCGGAAAACGCGGAAGCCATATGTCGTATCACCGAAGATACACAGTTCCTGCTTGAGTATGTCCACGCAGTTCTTGCTTCGATTCCTGATCGAGGCATTGGCTTATTTGATGAGGCGGTCTGCGCCAAAATTTTCGAGTGCGCCAGGGAGTTGAGAATGACCGCCATGGTGCACGCCATGAGGAGTTCTGGCGGAACGGAAGGTGGCTTTTTTGGGCCGAATACAGCGGACATCGAAGCTCAAGCAAAAATGGTATGGGTCACGCTGCGCGGTAACCGCTACATGGTATTGGAGGGCGAGTTCTACACCTTCGTTCTTGCCCCGCACGACGTACTCCTCCGCGAAACTTACGGGGTAGGTGCAGATGAGATCGCTGCGGGATTTCAGAACATGGCCAACTCCATTCGGACCGGACACTCTGCTGCATTCGAACAAATCGAGGAACAGTTAGACGCCGCACAGGCCTTCGCTGATGCGCGAGGCCAGTCGCTTGAAAAAGCGACCGCAAATTGGGCGGCAGAGCACGCAGGCGATAGAGAGATGGCTGTGCGGGCCTTCGATGACATGATGCACGGTGGGATATGCAATGTCAGCCGTCACACGATGCTCCCGGCTACGCTTTTGGCGGATTTGGCCTACGACCGAGGCGAGGATGTAGAATTCTACGCGGATGGGCCATATTCCGGAACGCCTTTCCGGACGCTGCCAGCCCGCAAGAAGCCGCTGGTGAAGCTCGGCGACGAGTATTACGCCACTGATTCCTGCTTCATCAGAGATGCTGGATATCGCGCGCTGCTCCACAACCTGTTGCGGCGGAGGCCAGATTACAGAAAAGAATTTGAAGCGCGCCAGAAATCCATGACTGAGATGGCCGTCATTGAAATTCTTTCCGCCCAACTGAAGGGTGCCGTTGTCCATCGGGAAGTCTACTACCGGGACACGACAACCAGGCAGTGGGCTGAGAGTGACACGCTGATCCTCATCGACGATATGCTGATGTTGGTGGAAGCGAAGTCCGGCGCAGCGGCGACCATTGCATCGCCAGCCTTGGATTTTGCACGTCACACGCAGGCAGTGCAGGAACTCGTGATCAAGGCGTATAGACAATGCCGTCGCTTCTTTGAATATCTGCAATCGGCAAACGAGGTGCCCATCTTCAAGTTGGAGAATGGCAAGCACGTCGAATGTGGCCGCCTGCGGCGAACCGATTATCGGGTAATGCTCCCAATCGGCCTGACGGTGGAATCGTTTTCGCCATTTTCCACCATGTGCAAAGAATTTCAGGATATTGCTCCCATCCTTGGAAAGCATCCCTTTCTCTCACTTTCAATCGATGAGTTGCTTGTCCTGACGCGGTTCCTTCCGACAATGGGGGGGCTCGCGCATTATTTGGAGGTCCGTCAGGCCGTCGCTGGCATGAAAGGCGTCTTCCTCTTCGACGAGTTCGATCACCTTGGTGCTTACATTGAAAGAAACCGGTTTGACTGGGTTCTTGCGAAGCAACTCGCCGAAGGCAATTTCAGCATGTTGACGTGGGATGGCATGAGCGGTGTCGTGGATCGTCATTTTGAGGGTGTAGATTGGGAGGATCGGCAAGTACCCATGCAGGACTTTCCCCCCGAGTTGCGTGGATTGCTGGACGCGTTGGATCGGACACGGGCACCGGGGTGGCTCTCTGCCGAGAGTCACATCCGAAACTTCCGGGATGAAGTAAGGAATAATCTTGCTGGCGTGCTGGCAAAATTACGCGCCTCCCTTGCCGTGCATCCGTCTCGGAACTTTTCGCTTATGGGGGAAACGCCCCTGTTTGTTTGGCTCCAGCGCGCAAACACGCCGCATGACCCTCTTGTCGTGAAGGACAAGGCCAGCGCATCCGCATTGGCGGCGGAAGCTGGGAATATGACAGCGCTCTTCGTTGTCGCCGAACCCAATGGCCGCTATGTCGCTGCCAAGCAGTTCGATGTCGACATTCCGACGAAACGAACGGCATTGAATACCCATCTTTTCGAAGAGGCCGATCGTATGCAACGCCGCAAGGTTGGCATAGAGCAAAAGTCAACGCCGACCCGACGGCTGGGGCGCAACGAACCATGCTGGTGTGGCAGCAAGCTGAAGTTCAAAAAATGCCACGGTCGTTAATCTGCGGGCATGCTTCTTTTGATCTTTTCGTGGAATTGCCCGTGTCTCCGTCCTGTGTCGTTGTCTGTCCGTCATTTTGTGTCCAGCGTTGCCTGCGGAATTCGTATTGTTCATTTGCGCCATAATGCCGGAGTGTCCGCCCGCCCCTCCGCTCCGCCCCGCCGCGTCTTGACCTTGCCGGGTGGCTTGATTAGCGTGGCACGTCTTCACACCACGCGGTGCGCCGGGGGCCCGGCGCGCGATATCCGTCACCACCCAGGCGCGGCCGTGCCGCCATAGCTGGCCGCCATGCGCCCGCCAGCGCGGCCCGCCAACGTGCCCCGAAACACGCGGGGCGTACATCCGAGAGGTAGGAAACATGGTCCAGAAAGCGGAAACCATCTGGTTCGACGGCAAGCAGGTGCCCTGGGACGAAGCCAACGTGCACGTGCTGACCCACACCCTGCACTACGGCGTGGGCGTGTTCGAAGGCATTCGCGCGTACAAGTGCGCCGACGGCGGGTCCGCCGTGTTCCGCCTGCGCGAGCACATGCAGCGCCTGCTGAACTCGGCCAAGATCCTGCGCATGGTCATTCCCTACACCGTCGACCAGCTCGTGGACGCCGTGGAAGAAACCCTGAAGCGCAACAAGCTGGCCGAAGGCTACATCCGCCCCCTGTCGTTCGTGGGCGCGGGCGCCATGGGCGTGTACCCCGGCGACAACCCGGTGCAGACCATCATCGCCGCCTGGCCCTGGGGCGCCTATCTTGGCGCAGAGGCGCTGGAACACGGCATCCGCGTCAAGACCAGCTCGTTCTGCCGCCACCACGTCAACGCCATGATGACCAAGGCCAAGGCCTGCGGCAACTACGTGAACTCGGTGCTGGCCAAGATGGAAGCCAAGGCCGACGGCTACGACGAAGGCCTGATGCTGGACACCCAGGGCTTCGTGTCCGAAGCCACGGGCGAAAACATCTTCATCGTGCGCGGCAAGCTCATCAAGACCACCCCGCTCACCTCGGTGCTGGACGGCATTACCCGCAACAGCCTGATCACCCTGGCTCGCGAACTGGGCTACGAAGTGGTGGAACAGCAGTTCACCCGCGACGAATTGTACATCGCGGACGAGGCGTTCTTCTGTGGCACCGCCGCCGAACTGACGCCCATCCGCGAGGTGGACCTGCGCGTCATCGGCCAGGGCACCGCCGGTCCGGTGACCAAGCACCTGCAGGGCGAGTACTTCAAGGCCGTGAAGGGTGAAAACCCGGCCTACGCCCACTGGCTGCACCGCTATACCATCTAGGGTCCGTCCGTGTATGATCGCCGCACGCCGGGCACCTGTCCCGGCGTGCGGCGTGCGTTGCGGCCCAGGCCGCAGGAACGCCCGTAACGCCAGCAGCCCCACGGCACGCACCAACCCGCGCCCCGTCCGGCGTCCCGTCCTTCCGCGCGAAGGCGGGCAGGACAGGCGGCGCAGCAGGCCCGCATCGTCATGAGCAACGCCCCCCTCACCGCCAGATACCGCCCGCAGACCTTCGCCGAGGTGGCCGGGCAGGAGACGGTAAAGGCCATCCTTTCCCGCGCCGCGGCGGAAGACCGCGTGGCCCCGGCCTACCTGTTCAGCGGCACGCGCGGGGTGGGCAAGACCACCATCGCCCGCATCCTGGCCAAGGCGCTGAACTGCGAAAAGGCCCCCACCGGAGAGCCGTGCAACACCTGCGAGCAGTGCCGCAAGGTGGTCATGGGCAACCACGTGGACGTGGTGGAAATCGACGGCGCGTCCAACCGGGGCATCGAGGACGCCCGCCGCCTGCGCGAGGCCATCGGCTACGCGCCCATGGAAGGCCGCTACAAGGTCTTCATCATCGACGAAGCCCACATGCTGACGCGCGAGGCGTTCAACGCCCTGCTGAAGACGCTGGAGGAACCCCCGCCGCGCGTCACCTTCGTGCTGGCCACCACAGAGCCGCACAAATTTCCCGTGACCATCATCAGCCGCTGCCAGCACTTCACCTTCAAGCGGCTGCCCGAGCACGAACTGGAAGCCCACCTGACCGGCGTGCTGACCCGCGAGGGGCAGGACTTCGACCCGGCGGCGGTGCGGCTTATCGCGCGGCGGGCCGCAGGCAGCGTGCGCGATTCCATGTCGCTGCTGGGGCAGGTGCTGGCCCTTGGCGGCGAGCGCCTGACCGTGGAGGGGGCGCGCGGCGTGCTGGGCCTGGCCGGGCAGGAACTGTTCTTCGAGGTGATGCAGGCCCTGGCCTCGCAGGATTGCGTGGCGGTGTCCGCCGTGGTGCGCGACCTCTTGGACAAGGGCGTGGACATCGGGTTCTTTCTGCGCGAACTGGCCGCCACCTGGCGCAACCTGTTCATGCTGCGTCAGGCGGGCGAGGCCGCCCTGCCCGCGCTGGACCTGCCGGAAGAAGAAGCCCGCCAGTGGCTGGAATGGGCGCCGAAGTTCGAGATTTCGCATATCCACGCCTGCTGGCAGATGACCCTGGAAGGCCAGCGCCGTGTGCTGACCAGCCTGGAACCGGCCATGGCGCTGGAATTGTTGCTGCTGAACCTAGCCATGCTGCCGCGCCTTGTCTCGCTGGAACAGCTGTCGCGCGGCGGTGGGGCTGGCCCCGCTGGCGGGCGCGGCGCGCCCGGTGGTACTGGCGGCCAGCCCGGCGGTGGGCAACCCGGCGGGGGCGCGGGGGGCTACGGCTCCATGCCGCCCCGACAGGGCGGCCATGGGGGGCCGGGCGGGTATGGCGCGCAATCCGGCCAGTCCGCGCAATCCGGCCAGCCCGTTCAGACGGGCCAATCCGTGCAAGCGGGCGAATCATTCCCGCAGGCCCAGCCGCCGCAGGGCCGGTATCCCGGTCCGGGACAGGTCCGGCCCCAGGCCGCGTCGTCGTCCATGACCTCGGCAGCGGGCGTGTCCGGCATGCCGCCCGCGGGCGACTTTCCCCGTCCGGAGCGCGCCGCCCCGGCGGCGGACCCCGTCCCCCCGCGCGGCGGGTCGGACACCTCGCTGCCGTGGGATGACGTGCCGTATCCCGCTCCCGGCGCGGGGGCCGCTTTCGGCGGCGCTGCCGTCGGGGGCACCCCGAATGGCTCTGACGCCCCTTCCCCGGACCCGGCATCCGGCGCATCCGCATCCGTCCCCCAGGACCCTCAGGGCGACGGCACGTGGGACGGCTTCGTGCAATACTGCGTGGAGCGTAACGGCGAGGGCGGCAGCAGCCTTTCCATGCTCCGGCAGACGCAAGGGCATTGCGCCGATGGCAGGCTGACGGTGTCCACGCGGTCCAGCACGCTGTACAACCAACTGTCGGTGCCCGGGAACGAAGCGCTTCTCGTTGCGCGCGCCCGCGCCTATTTCGGCACCGACGTGCGGGTAGAGGTGCTTCCGCCCACCACCCGCATCAAGACCCCCTCGGAACTGCGCGCCGAGGCCGAACGGCACCCCGCCGTGAGCCTGTTGCGCGAGCAGTTCGGGGCCACCATGCTGTCCTGTCGGCCCCTGGCCGACGGGCGGCTTCAATAGAACCATCCGGAGGAATCCATGCGCGGTATGAACGACCTCCTGCGCCAGGCGCAGGTCATGCAGACCAAGATGAGCAAGCTTCAGGCCGAGATGTCCGAACGCACCCTGGAGGCCACCAGCGGCGGCGGCATGGTCAAGGTCACCGTCAACGGCAAGCAGGAAGTGCTGTCCATCGCCATCGACCCCAAGGCCGTGGATCCCGGCGACGTGGAAATGCTCCAGGACCTGGTGCTGACCGCCGTCAACGAAGCGCTGCGCCAGGCCAAGGACATGATGGAGAAGGAGATGGGGGCCCTCACTGGCGGCCTCAAGATGCCCGGCCTCTTCTAGGAGACGCCGTCACAAGGGGGCTTTTGCCCTCTGCCTGCGTCAGAACGCCTTTTTGCTCCGGTCGAGTACGATAAGAGTACACTCCCTTCACAAAAAGGCGTTCTTCCTTGGCAGAGAACAAAAATCCCCGCTTGTGGCGACGCCTCCTGCGGCGTCCCCTGCGCTTCTGTTGCGCGGGGGATTGCCTAAGATTCAACCGATTTTCGCAATGTAACCCGGAGTGTCCGTGCAGCGACTGCCCGAACCGTTGAAGGCGCTGGTGGAGCAGCTCTCCCGGCTGCCCGGCCTTGGCCCCAAGTCGGCCCTGCGCCTTGCCATGACCCTGCTGAAGTGGCCCGCCAGCGAAACCCGCAGGCTGGGCCGCGCCGTGCATGACCTGCGCGACAACCTGCACCTGTGCGGGCGCTGCGGCGCGCTGACCGACGTGGACCCCTGCGGGATATGCACCGACCCGGCCCGCAGCGGCGAAACGCTGTGCCTGGTGTCGGAGTGGGATTCCATGCTCACCCTGGAAGAGGGCGGCTTCTACAAGGGCCAGTACCTCATCCTTGGCGGCCTGCTCGCCCCGCTGGACAACCTGCACGCCGATTCGCTGGAACTGGACCGGCTGACCAGAAGGATGGCCGAAGGCACGGTGCGTGAAGTGGTCATGGCCCTTGGCACCACCGTGGAGGCGGAAAACACCGCCACCTACATCCGCAACATGATCGCCCGGCAGTACCCGCAGGTGCGCGTGACGCGCCTCGCCCAGGGCATCCCGCTGGGGTCCGAGGTCAAGTTCATGGACCGGGAGACGCTGCGGCAGTCCATGCAGTACCGCCAGGACCTCTAGCGGTACGCCCGACCGCGTCCTTTCGTCCTCCGGCATCGTCAGATTTCGCCTTTTGCTCCGGTCACGTACGAGAAGAGCGCGTTGCGGTCGCCATCCGTAACACTCATGGTGTTCGTGTAACGGCTGCCGCACGCTCCCTTCGCAAAAAGGCTCATCTTCCTTGCCGGAGAACGAAAATCCTGCGGTCGGAGCGCACCGCTTCAAGTGCTTTTCTCCAATGTTTCCGGCAACGGTTTGAGCGGTTGCCAGGGCTGATCACACAACAAACCCCGCCCGTCTTCGCAGTGAAGGCGGGCGGGGTTGTTCGTGGGCGAATGTCGTGCGGGGCTACGCCGCCGTACCCTTGGCGTCGGCTTCGGGTGTGGCGTTGCCCGCAGCGGGCTGGCAGTGGGCCTCGATGCGTTGGGCGGCGCATTGGGCCAGTTCGCCCACGGTGCACAGCAAGAGGCGCCCGCGTTCGAAGTGTTCCACCGGGGCGTCGCAGGTGCGCAGTTCTCGCAGTGCGGGCAGGGCCTCGGGTGCGGAGAGCACGCCAAGGGCCCAGGCCGCCGTGCCGCGCGCAGGCAGGTCGCAGTCGGCCAGGCCCGCCAGCAGTGCGGGTGTCGCCGTTTCGACAAAGCCGGGCAGGTCGGGCCGTTCCTGGGCCAGGCGACCCAGGGCCCAATACACGCCGCGCCGCAGGGGGGCGTGGTCGCAGTAGTTGTCGTCCTTGCCCGTCTCGCGCACGTACGAGACAAGGATGCGGTGGTATTCGTCGGCCAGCCTGGGGTGGCAGGCCAGTATTTCGCCGAAGGCCTCGGGGATGCCCCAGCCGATGTTTCCCGATTCCTCGTTCATGTGCCACATCAGGCGGCGCATGATGATCCGGGCGTCTTCCATGTTGGCGTCGGCGATGCGCGCCACCACCCGGCCCAGGGCCACCACGGCGCGCCATTTGGCCTCGCCGCCCAGCAGCAGGGACGACAGCAGTGGACCCACGGCCCCCTTGCCGGGCAGGGCCACGATGTCGTCCAGATGTTTTTCCCACTCTGCGGAAGCGAGCAACGCGCGCAGGTGGGTCTTCAGCGATCTGAAGCGGGGCATGCTCTCCTCCTTTCTCGTGTCGTGGGGGGCGAAGGTTTCGCCCGACCATGCAGCATGCACCATAACAAGGTGCGCGCACGATGCAACCCCGGCCTGTGTCCGCAGGCTCCGGCCTCTTTGGGGCCGCTTCGGGCCGCCGGGTTCCGTCCGGTTTCTCCCGACGCGCCCAATTTAGTCCAGCCCAGCCATATCCCGCATATCCAGTATATTCCGCCCGCATCAGCCCGCATGCGTCCAGAGTTGCGCAAGCCTGCCCGCCACCCCTCCCGTGGCATTTCCGGATGCACCGGCCCGTCCGGGGGGAGGGGGGGGGAGGGGAACGGCCTTGCCCCCATTGCCGGTTGCGGGACTCGCCTCGTTGCGTGCCCCATGGCGATTGGCTATGCTGCGGATAACCGACATCCTTCCGCCAAGACGGCCCAGAGGCTCCGCATGTCCAGCGTCGCAGACCATACAGCCAGCATCGCCGTCCGCCGGGTGCGCGTGGCGGCGTGTTGCGGCGCAGGCAGGCCCGCAGCCGTGCGGCCCGGTGCCGTCCCCGCGTTCCAGCTCTCCCTCCGTTCTTCCTTCGCACGGTCATGACTGGCGGCCTGCGTACCGTCCTTGCGCGCTGTTGGGCGCGCTTTCCGCTGCGGCATCTGCTGTCGCAGGCGATGCCGCCCGTTCCCGGCCTGCGCCTGCGCATGGTGGGATGGTGCTTTCTGGTCTGCCTGCTGCCGCTTGGCATCGTCAGCGCGGTGTTCGTGCAGGTGACCACGGTGCAGACCGACAGCTATCTGCATGCGCAGGGGCGCACCCTTGCCGATGCGGCCTCGTTGCAGCTCACCCGCCTGTCACGCACGGCAGAGGCCCTGGCCCGCGTGGTGGCCGGGCTGCGGGTGGAATACGACGGCGACATGCCGGGGCTGCGTCTGCGCCTGTCGGAGCTGCACGGGCTGTGGCCCCGCGCCTGCATCGAGGTGTTCGACATGAGCGCGGAGCCCGTGGTGCGGCTGCTGCCCGCAGGTGGCGGGCAGGATGGCCCCACGGGCGGCGTGACGCCCAACGGCGCCACCACGGACGGTGCGCTGGTGGTGCGCCAGGCGCTGCGGGGGCTGTCGCGGCGCGACGTGTTCCGGTCCGTCGATGGCTTGGCCATCAAGGCGGTGGTGCCGGTCATCGTGCCGCGGGAGCATCCCGGTCCCCGCCCGGGCGCCAGGCGTCCGGCCCCGCTGCCCGCGCCCATGGGCCCGGCGGCACTGCCGGAATCGTCACTGGGCAGCACGCCCCCGTTACCCGCCCAAATGGCCCAGATGGCCCAGATGTCCCCGTACGCGCCGTTCGCCTCGGACGTGGAGGAAATTACCGGCCGGGTGGACCTGGAAGGGTTGGCGGCCCGCCAGCACGGGCGCATCGTGGGGGCGGCGGTGGTGTCGTTTCCCATGAACCGTTCGCTGCTGCGGGGTCTGGGCGATGCGGTGCGCGCCGACGTGGCGGTGTTCGACCTGGGCGGCGAGCGGCCACGCGGCACGCTGTTTCCCGGCGACGGCACCGCCGATGTGGCTGACTGGCCTGACCGGCCCGACCTTGCGCAGGGGGCGTCGTCCGGCGGCATTTCCGGCGCGCGGGGGGGCGGCGGCAGAGCGGTCGGCAGTGGATATTTCGGGGGTGCCCCCCTGTTCCGCTGGCCCGGCGGCGACGGCGGTCCGTTCGGCAGGGCACAGGGGTTCGGCCACGGGCCGGACTTCGGACAGGGACAGGACCTGCCCTTTCTGCAGCGCTACGAGCAGGTGGCGGGCAGGCCCTATCTGGTCAGCTATCAGCCCCTGCCGGGGGGCAGCGGCATGCCCGTGGGTGCCCTGGCCGTGTTCGTGGACGTGGAGCCGCAGCGCTCGCGGCTGCGCACCGCCGTGGAATACACCCTGCTGGCCGCCGTGGTGGCCCTGGGACTGTCCATCTGCACCGGGTTCCTCATCGCCGATCGGGTGGTGCGGCCCCTGCACGAACTGCTGCACGCCATCCGGCGCATTTCGCTCGGCAACTACAGCGAACGGCTGCCCCCTGCGGGCATGGCGGAAATCGGCCAGTTGGCCCAGGCCGTGAACCACATGGCCTCCACGCTGGAAGAAAACCGCACCAGCCTGCTGGGTGCCTTGCAGGAAAAGGTGGAGTCGGGCGAGCGCCTGGCCCGCGCCAACCGCGAACTGGAACTGCTGAACTGGGAACTTACCCGCGCCCAGGCCAACTACCGGCGCATTTTCGAGGAATCGGCCCAGGGCATCTACCAGTCCACGCCGCAGGGGCGTTTTTTGCGGGTGAACCCGGCCATGGCGCGCATGTTCGGCTATTCCTCGCCGTACGAGATGGTTTCGTCGGTGACGAACATCGGCGAGCAGTTCTACGTGCGCCCCGGCGAGCGCGAGGAACTGCTGCGCCGTCTGCGCCAGGAGGGCAGGGTGTCGCTGGAAACCTGCCTGCGCAGGCGCAACGGCAGCGTGGTGCACGTGGCGCTGACCGCCCGCGCCGTGACCGGCGAGACCGGCGAGCAGTTGTACATCGAGGGCGCGGTGCACGATATCACCGAGCGCGTGGAACGCCACCGCGCCGAGCGCGAGCGCGAGGCCGCCGAGGCGGCCAGCCGCGCCAAGACGCAATTGCTGGCCCGCATGAGCCACGAGGTGCGCACCCCGCTCAACGCCCTGCTGGGCATGGCCGACGTGCTGGACCGCACCCCTCTGGAGCCGGAGCAGCGCGGCTACCTGGACGTGCTGCGCAGCTCCGGTCATTCGCTGCTGGCGCTGCTGAACGACGTGCTGGACTTTTCGCGCCTGGAAGCCGGGCGGGTGGTGCCGGAGCGGGTGCGCTTCCGTCTGGGCGAGATCATGGAACAGGTCTGCCGTCAGATGGAACCCGCCACCAGTGCGGACGGGCGCAGCCTGCGCCTGGACTGGGCCGTGCTGCCCGGCGTGCCCGACGCACTGGTGGGCGACCCGCTGCGGCTGCGCCAGATTCTGGGCAACCTGGTCTCCAACGCGGTAAAGTTCACTCCCTCCGGGCGGGTGTTGGTGCTGGCCCAGCCCGCCGACGGCAACGTGCCGGGCCGCGACGGCGGGCCGGATGCGCTTCCCGCCGCGCCCATCGCCATGTCGGGCGAGGCCCCTTGCCGTGCGGGCATCGGCAGGCGCGTGGAGGTGCTGTTCTCGGTGGCGGACACGGGCATCGGCATTCCGCCGGAACATCAGGACGTGGTGTTCGAAAGCTTCATGCAGGCGGATTCGTCCATCACCCGCCAGTACGGCGGCACGGGGCTGGGGCTGTCCATCTGCCGGGCACTGGTGGAGATGCTGGGCGGCACCATCTGGCTGGAAAGCGCCCCCAACAGGGGAACCACCGTGTATTTCGCCCTGCCCATGCAGCCTGCCGCAGATGAACCCTGCGGGGCGGAACCGGCAGGGGAGCGTGCTCTGCATGCCCTTGAAGCAGCCAGCGGTCCGGACAGTGAACCGGCCCATGCTTCGGCCCATGCTTCGGCCCATGACCCGGTCAATGACCCGGTCAATGATCCGGCAAATGACCCGGTCAATGATCCGGCAAATGACCCGGTCGGTTTTTCTACTCTGGCTGGCTCGGCCGACCCAGCCAGTCCGGCCAATCCTGTCGACGCGACCCGTCCCGCCGGGGGGGCGCCCTTCGGCGGCACCTGCCCACAGGCGATTCCGGTCCCGCCAGTTCCGCCAGTTCCGTTAGTCCCGCCAGTTCCGTCGGATGCGCTGCCCGGCGACGAGGAACCGGGACCGCTGCGCCCACTGTCCATCCTGCTGGTGGAGGACAGCCCCAGCAACAGGTTGCTCTTTTCGCTGTACCTGCGTGGGCGTCCCTGCGCCATAACCGAGGTCCACAACGGCGAGGAAGGCGTGGCCGCCTACGCCGCCGGGCGATTCGACCTGGTGTTCATGGACATCGAAATGCCGGTGATGGACGGGTATCGGGCCACGCGGGCCATCCGCGCCCTGGAGCGCGAGCAGGGGCTGCCGCCTGTGCCGGTCATCGCCCTGACGGCCCATGTTGTGGGCGAGTTCCGCGACGACTGCGCGGCGGCCGGGTGTTCCGGTTTTCTGGCCAAGCCCTTTTCGCGCGGGGAACTGCTGCGCTGCATGGTGCGGCACAGCGGGAGGGGCGCACAGGAAGGGGCGGCTTGCGACGGCGGGGGCGACCAGGCCGAAGGGGATGGCATCCCGTCCGGTCAACCGGACCACCCCGAGCCATCCGGTCAATCGGACCAATCCGCCCCGACCGGGCAGGTCGTGCCGACAGGGTCGGTCGGTCAGGCCAGCTGACGGGCGGCGGGGACGGTCCGGCCTCCGTTTCGGGGGCGCGGGCTGTTGCCGAAGGCCTCAGCGCAGTCCGGCCACGGACAGCACCACTTCCGCCGCCATGCGCCCGCCGCCCCGGCGGGGGGCCATCCATTCTTCGAAGCGATGACGCACCCCCCCGCGTTGCAAGGGGTTGCGCAACTGTTGCAGCAGCGCTTCCGCCAGGGCATCACCGTCGGGCACCTCGGCCAGCAGACCGGCCTCGGCCAGCCCCCCGCCCTTGGTGAGTCCCTGATCCACCCATGCGAAATTCTCGCGCGAGGGGCCCACGCAGGGCACCACCCCGTGCGTCAGCGGTTCCAGAAAGTTCTGGCCGCCCAGCCGGGCCAGCGACCCCCCCACGAACACGGTGGTGGCGCTGGCGTACAGCGCGGCCAGCTCGCCGAACACGTCCCAGACCAGCACCGTGCCCCGGGCGGCGGCATCGCCGGAAGGCGGGGCAGTACACCGCGAGCGCAGTTCCCACGGCAGCCCGGCCTGTTGCAGCGCGTTCACCCAGGCGGGCACGCGGTGCATGTGGCGGGGGGCCACGGCGATGTCAACATCGGGATGCTCCTGCACGATCCTCTCGATGACCGGCAGCAGGACGGCTTCCTCTTCCTCGCGCACCGATCCCAGCACCACCAGCGGAGCGGATGGGCGCAGCACCGTGCCCGCAAGGTCGGGAGCGGGGGCGCCGGTTACGTCGGATTCGTCGGATTTTTCGGGTTGGGGCAAGGCCCGGTCGAACTTGATGTTGGGCATGACCGAGGTGCGGTCGTGCCCGAACAGCAGGCCGAAGCGTTGGGCGTCTTCGGGAGCGATGGCGGCGATGCGCGCCGGGGCCAGCCCGCGCCAGAAGTCCGGCGTGAGCAGGTACCCGGCCAGGGTGCGCGGGGTCATGCGCCCGTTGACCACGGCCACGGGGATGGACCGCGCCGCGCAGGCGGACAGCAGGCCGGGCCACAGCTCCGTTTCCAGCAGGGCCACGGCGCAGGGGCGGGCCTGGTCCAGCGCGCGGCGCATCAGTTCCGGCTCGTCGAAGGGAAAGTAGCGTACCTGCACCCGCAGGCCGGGGCGGTGTGCGGCGGCCCAGTCACGGGCCTTTTCCAGCACCTCCACCCCCTGCCGGGTGCACGAGGTGAGCAGCACGGACAGCCTTCCGTCCTGGGGAAAGGGGGGAGCGAGGGCGGGACCGGGAACCGGGCCGGGCCGGGAGTTCGGTTGGATTTCCGGCTGTTGCGGGTCTGCGGTGGCGCCGTCGCCTGTCGTGGATGCGACCTCGTCGCCGTCCAGATGGCGCAGCAGTTCCCACGCCAGATATGCCTCGCCGCCGGATGCGGCCTGCACCCACAGGTGGGCCGCCCCGGCCCAATCGTCGGGCACCAGGCGCTGGTCGTACCCTTCGGCCAGGCGGGCGTTGCGGCGCAGCAGGGGGCGGGCCAGACGCCATACGCCGCCGTAGACGGCCAGCAGTGCGGCGTGCAGAGGGTCGGGCTTCATGCGGGAACCTTTTGGCGAAACAGGGGGAAAGAGGTGTGAGGGGGCGGCGCGGCCCGCATTCGTCGGTGCGTGTTCGATGCGCACGGGGTACCTTCTGGCCCCATCCAGTGCTGTCCGGATATGTCCAGTTCTGGGCGGCCCCGCGCGGCCCCGCACGGTCCTGACCGGATCCGCACGGACCTGACCTGACCTGACCGGACATGACCGGACGGGGCACCTACCGGGCGACCACCAGTGTTCCGTCGCGCGGCACGGCATCATGCAGGGGCATGCCCAGCCACGTGGACAGGGCCTGCTCTATCTCCACGGCCTGCTCGTGCGATTCGCGGATGCGTTCGCGGATGCGTTCGGTGCGGCCATACCGCTCGACGAGATCGTCGAAGCGTTCTTCCAGCGTTACCAGCTGGTCGTGCTTCACGCGCTTGTCGGCGTAGATGATGATCAGCGGCATCAGCCATTCCTGTACGGTCACGTCCACCCGCCACGGCCAGTGCACGTGGTGCATCACCCCCTGGGCGATGCGCGGGTTGCCCGTCTCGTGCAGGGCCCACGCGCCGCCAAGCTGGGCGTGGTTGCCCCCGAAGCGGATGGTGTAGTCCTTGGCGATGTCGTGCAGCAGGGCGCTGGCCAGCACCGAAGGCAGGTGCAGGGCGGCCTCGTCCGCTCCCCCTGCTCCATTGTCCAGCGCCGCGCGGGCCAGCGCCATGGCCATGTCGGCCACCATGCTGCTGTGGGCGCGGATGTGGTCGGGCATGGCATAGCGGTCCCACAGGGCGTGGCAGGCGGGGGCGTCGGGCACGGGCCAGGCGTCCTTGGAATTGGCGGGGTTCGGAACCCCGAAGCTGAGGGGCGGCAGGTCATCCACGGTCATGCAGCGGTTGGCAGCGGCCTCGCGCGGGCTTTCCACGTCGCCGGTGAAGGGCATCCCCACGGTGGCGGTCATGCGGTCTCCTCTGGTGACGCGCGGGCGGGGCGGACCGCCGGATGCCGGTCCCGTGCGATGCGCCGCGCGTTCGCCACATCCGCGAACATAACCACTGGCACGGCAAAAGGCAAAGCGCGCGCCGGGCGTGGCGGGCAGTGGCGGGGCGTCCCTGCCGTGGACGGGCGGATGCCGCCCCCTTGCCCACTTGCCCCTTTGCCACTTTGCCACTGGGCTTGGTCGGTATTGGTGGGGTGGGGCACCCCGCCAGTGCCCGTGACCCGTCTCGTTGACAGCAGCCCTTGGCACGGCGTAGCACCATCGGGACACGGTGCGGAGGGCATGGGGTTGCCCGCGCGAAACCGTGCGGGCGGCGGGCCATGCCCTTGGGGCGGTACCGCCGTCGCGTCGCGCCTGCCCGGCCCATGGCCCGGCGGCGCATCATCGTCCGGCGGGAGGCCCCAGGGTTCGGCCCTCAGCGGTCATCCGGGACCATCCGGAACCATTGGGGTTCACCGCCGACGCAGCGACAGGCAGGAAGACCAACGTGAGCGTGAATTTCTCCACGGCCTTCAAGGACCCGGACCTTTCCCGCAGCCTCGTCGAGCGGCTGCACCGCGAACTGGACCGCCCCCTGCGCTTCATGGAAGTGTGCGGCACCCATACCGTGGCCATCTTCCAGAGCGGCATGCGCCCGCTGCTGCCCGCCGGGGTCAAGCACCTGTCCGGCCCCGGCTGCCCGGTGTGCGTGACCCACGAAAGCGAGGTGGCCGCCTACCTGCAACTGGCCGAAAAGCCCGGCGTGATCATTGCCACCTTCGGCGACCTGATGCGCGTGCCCGGACCCGGCGGCGACAACCTGAAGCTGGCCCAGGCCAAGGGCGCGCGGGTGGAGATCGTCTATTCCGCCCATGACGCGCTGAAGCTGGCCGCCGACCACCCCGGCGACACCGTGGTGTTTCTGGGCATCGGCTTCGAGACCACCGCCCCCACCGTGGCCGCCACGGTGCTGATGGCGCGGCAGCAGGGGCTGACCAACTTCTGCGTGCTCTCGTTCCACAAGCTGGTGCCGCCTGCTCTGCGCGCCCTGCTGGCCGACCCGGACTGCGCCGTGGACGCCTTTCTGCTGCCGGGGCACGTGTCCACCATTCTCGGCATGGAGCCGTACCGCTTCGTGGCCGACGAATTCCACACCCCCGGCATCATCGCCGGGTTCGACCCCGTGGACATCCTGCAAGCCCTGCTGATCATGGTCGAGCAGCGCAAGACGGGCGAATTCGCCATCGTCAATTCCTACCGCCGGGCCGTGGACGACGCGGGCAACCCGCGCGCGAGAGAGATTCTGGATACCGTGTTCCAGCCTGCCGATGCCCTGTGGCGCGGCATCGGCTGCATTCCCGGCAGCGGGCTGGTGTTCCGTCCCGAGTTTGCGCAGTACGACGCCATGGCTCGCCTGGGCCTGACCCTGCCCGAGGCCCGGCCCATTCCCGGTTGCAAGTGCGGCGACGTGCTGAAGGGCAAGATGCAGCCCTGCGACTGTCCGCTGTTTGCCAAGGCCTGCACGCCCGCGAAACCCGTGGGGCCGTGCATGGTTTCCACCGAGGGCAGCTGCGCCGCCTACTTCAAGTACAACGTGGAGGCCTGATCGCATGGCCGGTGATACGCTTCTTCTCGACTACGGCAGCGGCGGCAAGGCCGCGCACCGCCTGATCGGCGAACTGTTCCTGAAACACTTCGACAACCCCGTGCTGCGCACGCTGGACGACGCCGCCCGGCTGGAACTGACCGGGCCGCTGGCCATGAGCACCGACAGCTACGTGGTGGACCCGCTGTTCTTTCCCGGCGGCGACATCGGCACGCTGGCCGTGCACGGCACCGTCAACGACGTGGCCATGCTGGGCGCCCGGCCCCGCTACCTGAGCTGTGGGTTCATTCTGGAAGAAGGGCTGGACATGGAGGTGCTGGAGCGCATTGTCGCCTCCATGGGCAACGCCGCGCGCGAGGCCGGGGTGTGCATCGTCACCGGCGACACCAAGGTGGTGCCGCGCGGCATGGCCGACAAGGTGTTCATCAACACCACCGGCATCGGCGAGATCATCGTCGATCCTTCGCCCAGCGGGCATTCCGCCAAGCCGGGCGATGCCGTCATCATCAGCGGCAGCATGGGCGACCACGGGCTGACCATCCTGTCGCACCGCGAAGGGCTGAACTTCTCCGCCGACGTGCGCAGCGATTCCGCCGCGCTCAACGGACTGACCGAACGGCTGCTGCTGGAGGTGGGCGACATCCACGTGCTGCGCGACCCCACGCGCGGCGGCCTTGCCACCACCCTTAACGAGATCGCCGGGCAGTCGGGCGTGGTCATGCGCATCGCGGAACGGGACATTCCCGTGCGCGATGCCGTGCGCGAAGGCTGCTCGTTCCTCGGTCTGGACCCGCTGTACCTCGCCAACGAGGGCAAGCTGATCTGCATCCTGCCGCAGGAAAAGGCCGACGCCGCCCTTGCCGTGCTGCGCCAAAGCCCCCTTGGGGCGGACGCCGCCCGCATCGGCACCGTGCTGGCCGCCGATGGCGCCGGGCCGGGCCGGGCCGGGCAGGTCATCCTGGAAACGCCCATGGGCGGCCACCGCCTGCTCTCCATGCTGGAAGGCGAGCAGTTGCCGAGGATTTGCTGACGGCGGCGGGCTGCTGGATAAGAAAAAGAGTTTGAATACGAGAGAGGGGGGCTTTGAAAAGCCCCCCTCTCTCGTGCTCTCACCCCGCAAACTTTTTGGTTGGGGGTAGCACGCACATGGCGGTGTGCCGTCACACCCGGCAGGCATCCGAGAACGGCGTGATTTCCACTTCTTTCCGGCCCGGCAGTTGCGCGGTGATGCGCAGCGTGCCGCCAAGGGCGCGTACTATCTGGCACAGAGTGCTGATCTGCATGTCGCCGCTGCGTTCCTGCTTGGAAACGGTGGCCTGCGAAACATCCAGCGCGGCGGCAAGTTCCTTTTGCGAAACGCCGAGTTCCCGGCGCAATTCACGCAGGTTCATTTCCATGCGCAACTCGTCGGTGCGCTTGCGGATGGTTTCCCGGCGGGCTTCGGGCAGTGCCGCGATAACGGCGCTGAGCTTGCGGGCCATGTGATTGCCCTCCTATGGTTGCAGCGTGGCAAGATGCCGGTCGTACCGGGCATCGGCAACGGGAATCAGCCGGTCATAGAAGCGGGCATCGCCAGCCTTGCTGCCGCCGACCAGCACCACGGCGTTCCGTAGCGGGTCGAAGGCGAAAAGGAAGCGGTACGGCTGTCGGCCAAGGCTGAAGCGCAGTTCCTTCATGTTCGGATGCCGGGAGCCCTTCAGTGTATCCACGTGGGGGCGCCCCCGCGCGGGGCCGACTTCCTCCAGCAGCGAAAGCCGCGCCAGTAGTTCGTTCTGAAGCGGAACGTCGAACCCGTCGAACTCGGCGTCGAATGCATCGCAAAAGCTGACGTCCCATTTCATGGGCTGAAAATATAGATTTTAATGCATATCGTCAAGTGGGTCGAACAATGAGAAAGGCCGACCACCCATGGGTGACCGGCCTTTGGCGTATCGGGGAAAATGGTTTCTACCGCGCACCCTTGGGGAACAGGATGACCCCCACGGTCTTGAGCACGATCTTCAGGTCCAGCAGGGGCGACATGTTCTTGATGTAGTACAGGTCGTACTCCAGCTTGTAGCGGGCGTCCTCGATGGAGGCGCCGTACGGGTAGCATACCTGCGCCCAGCCGGTAACGCCCGGCTTCACGGTGTGGCGCACGTAGAAGTAGGGGATGACCTTTTCCAACTCGCGCACGAACTGCATGCGTTCCGGGCGCGGGCCGATGAGCGACATGTCGCCGCGCAGCACGTTCCACAGCTGGGGCAACTCGTCGATGCGCACCTTGCGGATGAACTTGCCCACCTTGGTCACGCGGGTGTCGCCCTTCTGCGCCCACACCGCGCCGTTCTTTTCCGCATCCACGGTCATGGAGCGAAACTTCAGCACCGTGAACTCCGTTTCGTGCAGGCCCACGCGCTTCTGTTTGTAGATCACCGGGCCGGGCGATTCCAGCCGGATGACGATGGCGGCAATGGCCATGATCGGCAGGGTAAGCACCAGCAGCACGAAGGATGTCAGCACGTCGAACACCCGTTTCAGGCGTTGCATGGACCCCTGGGTGTTCAGGTTGAAGCCGTCTTCCATCAGCAGCCATTCGTCGCGGATGAGGCTGACGGGAATGCGTCCGGCCACGTGTTCGTACAGGGTGCGGATGTCCACCACCATCAGGCCGCCCAGCTTGGCGCGCAGAAGTTCGCGGGCGATGTCCTCGTCCAGCGGGGCGTCGGGCAGCATGATCAGCATGGTGGCGCCGTGGCTGCGCGCAACCCCCAGCGGATCGTACGAGGGGCCAAGGCACGGCCCGGCGTCGGCGTCCATGTCGCCTTCGCCCACGTAGCCCAGGATTTCGGCGTGGGGCATGCTTTGCGCCAGCAGGCTGCGCACCTTGCCCGCGCGGTCCACGCCCACCAGCACCACGCGCTGCCGGGTGACGAACCGCTTGCCGATGCGGTGCCACACCACGCGCCAGACCAGGCACAGGGCCACCACCAGCACCAGCAGCAGCACGAAGGTGGCCCGGTCGAAGCGCCAACTTTCGAACGAATAGAACATGAAGCCGGTGGCGATGACCCCCAGCACGGATGCCACGCCCACGCGGGCCACGGAATCGCGAAAGTCTTCCTCGCCCACCGAGTAGCAGTCCAGCACGTAGAACGAGAGCAGGAAGAAGAAGGTGGTGAAGAACGAGGCGCCCGTGTAGTCCACGAGCACGCTGTATTCGTCGGGCAGCATGGTTTCGCCGACCACGTACAGCGCGATGAGGATGCACAGGGCATCCAGCAGACGGAACAGGCTGTTGCGGATATTGTCGTTCACGCATTCCTCCCGGAATGGATGGGAAATCTTTCGTCGCTGGGGGCTGTTGCGCCCGTGCTGAGTACAGGGCTGTTTCCGGATTCGGACCTGACGGGCGAAAGGACAATTTGGAGACAGTCCCTACGCCAGGCGCATAACCCGCAGGATATGCTCGCTCACCTTGTCGGCGTCGAACTCGGTTTCCGCCAGCCGCCGCCCGGCCTGCCCCATGCGGGCGATCAGGTTGCGGTCGGCAATGAACCGTTCCATGGCGGCGGCCAGCGCCTCGGGGTCGCGCAGGGGCACGCGGAAGCCGTTCACCCCGTCCTCCACCACCTCGCGGCAGCCGGGGGCATCGGTGACCACGGCGGCGCGGCCCATGCTCATGCCTTCCATCACCGAGCAGGGGGTGCCTTCGCGCCACGAGGGCAGCACCACCACGCTGGCGTCGGCCACGTACGGTCGCACGTCGCGGGTCTGGCCAAGATATTCGATGATTCCTTCGCGCGTCCAGCCTTCCACCTCGGCAAGGGGCACGCTGCCCGGTCCGGTTTCCGGCGGGCCCAGCACGCGAAAGCGGGCGTCGGGGTGTTTCGCCTTCAGCAGGCGCGCGGCCCCGGCGTATTCGCGCAGGCCCTTGGCCTCCAGCAGGCGGCCCACCAGCAGGAACGTGGGCGGGTCCAGCACCGGCTCTGCCTGGGCGAAGTGGTCCAGCGCAACCCCGGTGCCCCGGCACATGGCCACGGACGTGCCGTGCGGAATGATATGGTTGTCCTCGAACACCCGGCGGTCCTCCATGTTCTGGAAGAACACCGTGCGCACGCACGAAAGGGCAATGCGGTAGAGCAGGGCGGCCACCTTGGTCAGCACGCGCTTGACCGGGGTATCCGCCTCGAACATGTAGCCAAGCCCGGTGATCATGGCGAAGCGGGCGGGCACGCGCGCCAGCGCCGCCGCCGTGGCCCCGTAGATGACCGGCTTGATGGTGAAGCAGAAGGCCACGTCGGGCCGTTCCTGCCGAAAGACGCGGTACAGCGTGGTGAAGGTGGCGGCATCGCGCACGGGGTTCAGCCCCTTGCGGTCCAGGGGATAGCCCGCCACGCGCGCCCCCATGGCCTCGAGCGCGGCGCGGCCTTCGACGTCGGTGTCGGCGTCGGGCACGATGCACAGCACCTCGTGCCCCAGTGAACGGAGCCTGCGGATGAGCACGCTCCAGAAATTGACCATGGCCCGGGCCTGATTGCCCAGAATGGCGACCTTCATCTTATGCCTCGCTGGCTGCGCGCCCTGTCACGGTGGTCATGTCTGTCGTACAGGAGGGGCCGGACGCTGGTCCCGGCAGGGTGCCGGGGTGGTGTTGCCCCGCCCTTGGCGCACGGGGCGCGGGGGGCGGAAGAACGCGCACCTTGTAACAGGTGGGCAGCACGCTGAAAAGGGGGCCGCACGGCGGGCAGCCGGGCGGCGTTTACGGGCCAGGCGGACCGGACGTGCGCCCGATGTGAACCCGACGTGCGCCCAATGTGCGCCCAATGTGCGTCAGACACGCGGGAAGCGGCGGGGGTTTGCCCCGAGCGTCGGCATCCCGCCGCCATGCACGTACCGGAGGAAACTCATTCACGTTTCGTGCCGCACCGCGCGCCACCCCGTCGCCTCTTTACAGGGTGTGGCGTTGGGGGTAGAAGCGCGCACGTTGGGGTGGTGCGCGGCGAACCCCACCGCAAGGCCGTACCGTCAGCACGCCGCCGGGCATGTGCGCCTTCGCGCAACGTTCGCGCGGGGGCCTCGACGCCCTTCATCCCGTTGGCCCCTGCCCCATCATCTTTTGACGCGGCACTCCGGCGCACGTACAATAATCACTCTATCCGAAACCGCCACTCCCTTGGGAGGAACCTCCATCATGACCCGTTATACCGCCCTGCTGCAGGAACTGGAAGCCGCCCCCCGCACCTGGCTCGTCACCGGGGTTGCCGGCTTCATCGGCTCGAACCTGCTGGAAACGCTGCTGCTGCACGGCCAGAAGGTGGTGGGGCTGGACAACTTTGCCACCGGCTACCAGCGCAATCTGGACATGGTGCGCGAAATCGTGGGTGCGGACCTGTGGCGCAACTTCCGCTTCAAGGAAGGCGACATTCGCAACCTGGACCACTGCCGCGAAGTGTGCGAGGGCGTGGACCACGTGCTGCACCAGGCGGCCTTGGGCTCGGTGCCGCGCTCCATCGAAGACCCCATCCTGGCCAACGAAAGCAATATTTCGGGTTTCGTGAACATGATGGTGGCCGCCCGCGACGCCAAGGTGAAGACCTTCGTCTACGCCGCGTCCAGCTCCACCTACGGCGACGAACCCACCCTGCCCAAGGTCGAGGACAAGATCGGCAAGCCGTTGTCGCCCTACGCGGTGACCAAGTACGTCAATGAATTGTACGCCGACGTGTTCGCCACCTGCTACGGCATGAAGGCCATCGGCCTGCGCTACTTCAACGTGTTCGGCAAGCGGCAGGACCCCTTCGGCGCGTACGCCGCGGTCATTCCGCAGTGGTTCGCCTCGCTGCTGCGCGGCGAGACGGTGTTCATCAATGGCGACGGCGAGACCAGCCGCGACTTCTGCTACATCGACAACTGCGTGCAGGCCAACCTGCTGGCCGCCACCGCCACCGACGAGGCGGCCCTGAACACGGTGTACAACGTGGCCTTTGGCGAACGCACCGACCTGAACCAGTTGTTCGACCTGATCCGCGAGGAAGTCAGCCGCCACAAGCCGGAAGCCGCCACGGCCAGGCCGGAGCATCGCGAATTCCGCTTTGGCGACGTGCGCCATTCGCTGGCCGACATCAGCCGCGCCCACACCCGGCTGGGGTACAAGCCGGTGTACAGCGTGCGTCAGGGGCTGCGCCTGTCCGGCGACTGGTACGCCGCCAACCTGAAGTAGACGCGGCGCGCGGACTGCCCCGCGCAGCCTGCAATGATCGCATTGCCCGTTCCGCCCCGCCGCAGCCACTGCGGCGGGGCGTCGTGCGTGGGGTGCCCGCTGGTGACCGGCTACCGGACGGCGCACGGATCCGGGGACTTGCCAAGTCCGGCCCGGAGGAGTATTTGGCGAAACATGCAAATGATCGCATCGCAACGCCCCGCCGCCCACCGCAGGCTCATCGAGGCCCAGGCCGAAATCTTCAAGGCCCTGGGCCACCCCAGCCGTCTGCTGATGGTCGAGGAACTGACGCGCGGCGAGCGCTGCGTGTGCGAGTTGCAGGCGCTGGTGGGCTCGGATGTGTCCACGGTGTCCAAGCACCTGTCCATTCTCAAGGGGGCGGGCGTAGTGCGCGACGAGAAGCGCGGCGCCAATGTGTACTACTCGCTGGTGCTCGGGTGCGTGCGGTCCTTTCTGGAATGCACGGGGCGGCACATCGACCAGGCCGCCCAGGATTTGTCCCAGGATCTTGCCCGTCTGGCCGCTTTGCGGTCCGGAACATAACGCCGCGCGCGCCGATGTCGCCGCCGTGGCGTCCGCTTTTTTTTATGGCAACACTTGCACATTTAGCCAAATAAGCAAGCTTGGTGGCGGGCACGCAGGTGCCCCTCACCGAGCGCAAGGGAACGCGATAATGACCAACGGACACGGTAATGACGGCAAGGATACGGGGGCGTTCGCAGCACCCACGAATACGTCAGCGGACACGTCGGCGAACACATCGGCGGACACGCGGGACGGGCAGGGGATGCCATCCGGCGCGGCGGGGGGCACATCCGGGTGCGCCTGCATGGCGGGCAAGGGTGCGGCCCCTGGTGTTCGCGCGACAGGATTGCAGCCGCTGCAACCGGTTGCGCCACAGGGGGCGCCTTCCGGCGGCGGGTGTGGCTGTACGTCTGCGCCCGGCCCGTCTTCTCAGTCCGGCATGTCCGCCACGTCCGCCATGTCCGCCACGTCCGGGGAGTCTGGCCCGCCTGGTCCGCCTGGCCCGTCCGGTCCCTTGTTGACGCCTCTGGCACCCCTGTCCGGGGGTACTTCCGCTGCCGGTGGCGGCTGTGCCTGTGCCGCCCCTGCCGCGTCCGTACACTCCCCGGACCTGTCGCCACAGCAGGAGCGTGCCGGACTGCTGCGCCGCCTGGCCATCATGTCCGCGTGCCTGGTGGCGTGGTGGGCGGTGTACCTGAATCTGCCCGCCGCCTCGCGGGCGCTGACCTACGGCGTGCTGGGACTGGCGCCCGGCTCGCATCTGGGCGAGGCGGTGGAATTTTTCCTGTATGACACACCCAAGGTGCTCATGCTGCTTTCGCTGGTGGTGTTCGGCATCGGGATGGTGCGTTCGTTCTTCACCCCGCAGCGCACCCGCCGCCTGCTGGCCGGGCGTGGCGAGGCGGTGGGCAACGTGCTGGCCGCCCTGCTGGGCATCGTCACCCCGTTCTGCTCCTGTTCGGCGGTGCCGCTGTTCATCGGCTTCGTCTCCGCCGGGGTGCCGCTGGGGGTGACCTTTTCGTTCCTGGTGTCCGCGCCCATGATCAACGAGATCGCCGTGGTCATGCTGTACGGCCTGCTGGGCTGGAAGGTGGCTGCCCTGTACGCGGGCACGGGCCTTGCCATCGCCATCGTTTCCGGGTGGGTCATCGGGCGGCTGGGCATGGAGCGCCACATCGAAGGCTGGGTGTTGCAGGTGCGGGCCGATGCCGAGCAGCAGCATGACGCGGAGCTGTCCTGGTCGGGCCGCATCGACTACGGCGTGCAGGCCATGCGCGACATCGTGGGCAAGGTCTGGCCGTGGGTGGTGCTGGGCATCGCGGTGGGCGCGGGCATCCACGGGTACGTGCCGGAGGGCTTCATGGCCTCCATCATGGGCCGGGGGGCGTGGTGGGCGGTGCCGCTGGCCGTGGCCATCGGCATTCCCATGTACTCCAACGCGGCGGGCATGATTCCCGTGGTGCAGGCCCTGCTGGGCAAGGGGGCCGCGCTGGGCACGGTGCTGGCGTTCATGATGGCCGTCATCGCCCTGTCCCTGCCGGAGGCGGTGATGCTGCGCCGCGTGCTGAAGCCCCGGCTGGTGGCCGTGTTCTTCGGCGTGGTGGGCCTGGGCATCGTGCTGGTGGGATATCTGTTCAACGCCCTGGTCTGAGTTGGCGGGCCTGGCGGAACCAGTCCGGCCCGTTTCGGCTCTTCCTGAAGAGTGCTGGCCAGTTCTTGTCGCCCCAGATCAGACGGGATCGGGCCTGAACGGGCGGCATCCGGCGCCAAGGCATTTTTCCTTGGCGCCGCCGGAAAAACGCTGACGGTCGCATGGCACTCCCCCGGGGAAGTGCCATGCGACCGTACTGCGTTTCCGCTCCCTCTCGCCGCCTGAGCGTTGGCAGAATGACGGCGAAAGGTGATTTTCCGGCCCCTAGCGCCAGCATCGGGGCCGGAAAATCGTATGGGGAGGGGAGTATCTTGCCGATGCCTGCCGCGCGAAGCGGCCAGCGCCTCGGCTACCCGAGCAGGGCGTACATCTCGCGGGCGTCGGCGTGGTCGGGCACGCGGTCGAGAATGGTCTCGAGCTCGGCCCGCGCCTCGTCCTTGCGGCCAAGGGAGATCAGGCACCCGGCCAGCGAGAAGCGTACGTTGTCCTTATCGGGGGAAAGTTCCAGGAAGGCCCGCAGGTGGGCCACCACTTCGTCGATGCGCCCAAGGTGGTAGCCAAGGCGCAGCACGCCGTTCATGGCCACCAGGTTGCCGGGGTTCATGCCCAGCGCGGCCACGAAGTGGTCGAAGGCCTCTGCGTGCGCGCCGGTTTCCATTTCCACCAGGCCCATGCCCGCCAGCGACTTGTCGGTGGCTTCGATGTTGGCGGCCTTGCGGTACAGTACCAGGGCGGCTTCAAGGTTGCCGCGCTGCACGGCGATGGTGGCGAGCCCGAGGTACGGATCCGGATGCACGCCGTTGCTGCCGGCGGCCTTGCGGTAGTACTCCTCGGCCTTTTCCAGGTCACCCATGAAAAGGTAGCACTCGCCCAGTTCCTTGTTGATTTCGTAATCGAGATGGTTGCTCATGTTCTCCCCTCCATGCCGTAAGGCATTGCGCTTCTGGGTCGCCCCGCGCTGCGCGGGGCGGGCGCCTTGTCCGGCGCCGGAGCGGTTCGCCTGTCGGTTTCGCGAACGCTCACGGGAAAGCTGTGCCCATGCCCTCCGCTTAGCACGATGCGTGCCATTGCTGGCTGCGGAGTTGTCGTGAGCACAGCGAACCTAGCAAGCCGCATGCCACACCATTTTGACGGGTTGGCGGGCTATAGGCAACCCATGAATATATAAGTTGTATTTGTAATCGTTAAGCTGGGCGGCAGTCACCTCCGCATGCCGTGCGCGCCATCTGCCCAGGCACAAAGCGCCGGTTTGCCGTCCCTCCGCCATGCTCCTGTCCGGTACGGGGGGGCAAATCCTGCCGCCACGACCCCATGCCCCGCATGACAGCAACGCCGCCCGACCATCCGCGTGATGGCCGGGCGGCGTCGTCATTCCGGCGGGTGCGGTACGTGCGAAACAACGTTTTTTGTATGTAGTTATTTGAAATTAAAAAGATTCATGGTGCTGGAACAGCTCTTGCTGAACCGGGGGTGCATCCACGGGCCGCACGTCGGTCACCACCCCCCCTGGCGGTTCAGCCCCAGGGGCGAAAAGGGGAGGAATCCCGCATGAAAAGCCTTTACGAACCGCATGTGAACCTTGTCGGCAAGGTCATGGACATGCAGCTCCAGCGTCAGAATGTCGTCATGAGCAACATCGCCAACGTCCGGACGCCCGGCTACAAGCCGCGCGAACTGGAGTTCGAGAAGCAGTTGCAGGCGGCGCTGGGGCTGGACGCCAAGGGGCGGATGACCCGCACCGAGCAGAGCCACATGCCCTCCGAGTTCAGCCCCGACGGTTTCAACGCCGACTGGGAAAAGGCGGCCAAGCCGCGCATCATCCATGGCGAAGACCGCGTGAACCTGGACAAGGAAATGGCCAAGATGGCCAAGAATTCCCTGCATTACACCGCCCTTTCCACCGTCATTCGCGGCAACCTCGAGGGCGTCAAGAACATCATACAGGAAGGGCAGAAGTAATGGACTTCATGACTGCCATTGATATCGGCGCTTCCGCACTCAATGCGGAACGCACGAACATGAACATCATTTCCATGAACCTGGCCAACGTGAAGACCACCCGCACCGAGGACGGGGGGCCCTACCGGCGCAAGACCACCATCATGGCGGCCCAGGACGTGGACGACCCCTTCTCCAAGCATATGAAGGGCGCCCTGGACCGCGAGCTGAAAGGCGTGCGCGTGATGCACGTGGCCACCGACTCGCGCCCCCTGAAGCGCGTGTACGAGCCCGGCCACCCGGACGCGGACCAGGACGGCTTCGTCGCCTACCCGGACATCAACGTGGTGGAGGAAATGGCCAGCCTGATGACCGCCCAGCGCGGCTACGAGGCCAACGTGACCACCATCGACACCGTGAAGGCCATGTATACCAAGGCCTTGGAAATCAGCCGCTAGGCAGCGGGGAGACACGGCCATGAGCATCCAGGCAGTAGGACTGAAGGCGTATTCCAACGCCCTCGGCAATTTCATGAAGGCCGAACAGGCCACCCGCACCACCCCCGCGTCCACGGCCTCGGGCGTTCAGGCCAAGACGTTCACCAACACGCTCTCCGAGTCGCTGACCAAGGTCAACGACATGCAGACCGAAAAGGCCAGCATGATCCAGGCCTTCGCCTCCGGCGAAACCCAGAACGTGCACGAACTGATGATCACCCTGCAAAAGGCCGGGCTTGCCGTGAACATGACCTCCGCCGTGCGGAATAAGGTCATGGAGGCGTATAAGGAACTCAGTCGCATCCAATTCTAGCGATCTGCCGACCTTCCGCCCTGCGGCGTCGTCAGGCATCGTTTTTTACTCCGGTCACGTACGAGAAAAGTACGCTCCCTTCGTAAAAAGCTCGCCTTCCTCGCCGCAGAACGGAAATCCGGCAGATCGGGACGCCCGGCAGACGACGGGAATCATCCGAATGCCCCGGCGGGGTGCCTCCCGCCGGAGAACGAGAATCCGACCACGCCAAGCGCTCGGCAGGCGACGGGAATCACCCGAATGCCCCCGAATGTTTGTCCCGGCCTTTCCTGAGACTGCACACACGGCTTACAGCATCACGACCACTCGCCAGAGACGCCCCCGGAGGAAGAACACATGGCTCCCGCTCTCGCAGACGTCATCCAGAAGGCCAAGGGCTTCTGGGAACGCATCTCCATCTCGCAGCGCATCTTCATCGCCGGCATGGCCGTGGCGGTGGTGGCCGTGTTCTTCGGCCTGGTGTTCTGGATCAACCGTCCCGACTACCGGGTGCTGTACTCCAACCTGTCGCCCGAGGACGCCAGCCGCGTGGTCAAGCTGTTGCAGGCCGACAAGGTGGCCTACAAGCTGGAGGGCGGCGGCTCTTCCATCACCGTGCCCGCCGACAAGGTGTACGACCTGCGGCTGAAGGTGGCCGGTGAAGGCAACCTGGTGGGCCAGGGCATCGGCTTCGAGATTTTCGACCAGGTAAAGGTGGGCCAGACCGACTTCGTCCAGAAGATCAACTACCAGCGGGCCCTGCAAGGCGAACTTTCGCGCACCATCTCGGAATTTCCCAACGTGGAAAGCGCGCGCGTGCACCTGGTCATTCCGCATCGCAGCCTGTTCATCGAAGAACAGCAGAAGCCGTCCGTCTCGGTGGTGCTGAAGCTGCGCGACAGCACCAAGAAGCTGGAACCCAAGGACGTGCAGGCCATCGTCAACCTGGTGGTCATGGCCGTGGAAGGGCTGGACAAGTACAAGGTGTCCATTGCCGATACCACCGGCAAGATCCTGTACGCCCCAGACGAGGACGGCAGCATCAACGGCATGACCACCACCCAGCTCGACCACAAGCTGCGCATGCAGCAGACCCTTGAGCGGCGCATAGAAGAGCTGCTCTACCCGGTGCTGGGCGCGGGCAAGATCATCGCCAAGGTCAACGCCGACCTCGACTTCAGCCAGCGCACCATTCGCAAGGAACTGTACGACCCGGAAAAGACCGTGGTGCGCAGCGAACAGCGCAGCGAAGAATCGCAGCGCGGCCGCTCCAACCTCGAGGCCGGATCGCCCGACGCCAACTTCCGGGGCGATTCGCCCACGGGGGGGGCCTCCACCCAGGAAGGCAACCGCGAAAGCCGCACCACCAACTACGAGATCAACAAGGAAGAGCAGAACATCGTGGCCCAGGTGGGTGATATCTCCCGCCTGACCGTTGCGGTGATCGTGGACGGCACGTATGAGAAGGGGGCGGACGGCCAGTGGACCTTCGTGCCCCGCAAGGCTGAAGATGTCGAACGCATCCGCCAGTTGGTGGCAAATGCCGTGGGCTACGAGCGCTCGCGCGGTGACACCATCGAGGTAAGCAGCATTTCGTTCGGCGGGCCGGACGTGCAGCAGGAATCGAGCCTTGCCCAACTGGTCATGGACTACGCCCTGCGCCTCGGCAAGCCGCTGCTCAACGCCCTGCTGGTCTTCCTGTTCCTGGTGCTGGTGGTGCGCCCGGTGGTGCTCGCCATGATCCGTCCCCGCGTGGAGGGAGAGATGATCGAAGGGTTGGAAGGTCTGCCCGAAGGTGAAGAGCGCCTTGCGCTCATCGAGGGTGACGAGGAAATGGACGCGCTGGACGCGTTGAAGAAGATCGAGGACATCAAGGCTCACGCCCTGCAGATGGCCGAACAGAACATGGATCAGGCCGTGAGCATCATCAGGAGCTGGTTGAAGCATGGCGACGGAACAAAGGTTGGAGCAGCTTAAGGGGCCCCAGAAGACGGCGATCCTGCTTCTCGCCCTGGGCGACAAGTTTACCGCCGAAATCTTCAAGCGCATGGAGCGGCAGGAAATCGCCGCCGTCTCCAAAGCCATCGTGGAGCTGGAGACCGTGCCCAAGGAACTGGTGGAGGACGTCCTGCGCGAATTCCACCACGCCCTGGTCACCGGCCAGGACATGATCTCCGGCGGTGCCGAGGCCGTGAAGCGCATGCTCATGAAGAACCTGGACAGCGAGACCGCCAAGTACATCATGGACTCGCTGAACCTCGACTCCGGCCCTGCGCCGTTCCGCGAGTTGGGCAACGTCAGCCCGCGCCTGCTGGCCCAGATACTGCGCAACGAACACCCGCAGACCCTGGCGCTGATCCTGGGGCACATGCACCCGGAAAAAGCCGCGGAGCTGTTGACCAACCTGCCTGCCGGCGTGCGCCCCGAGGTGCTCATGCGCCTTGCCCGGCTGGAAGCCGTGCCCGAAGACATGCTGATGGAAGTGGACAAGGTGTTGCAAAGCCAGCTCATCGCCATGGGCGGCAAGGAAGGCAAGAAGGTGGGCGGCGTGCCCTCCGTGGCCGAAATCCTCAACGCCGTGGACCGCGCCACCGAAGAAGAAGTGCTGGCCGAAATCGAGGAAGAATCCTCGCAGATGGCCGAAGACATCCGCAACCTCATGTTCGTGTTCGAGGACGTGAAGGCGCTGGACGACCGGGGCATCCGCGAACTGCTCAAGGAACTTTCCAACGAGGATCTGACCATGGCCCTGCGCGGCGCCTCCGAGGATCTGCGCGAGAAGTTCTTCAAGAACATGTCGGAACGCGCGGCCACCATGATCCGCGAAGATCTCGAGATCATGGGCCCCACGCGCCTGTCCGACGTGGAAGGCGCGCAGCAGAACGTCGTGAAGACGGTGCGCAGACTGGAAACCGAGGGCCGCATCATCGTGGGCCGCGGAGGCGGAGATGTCTTCGTCTGATTCCGGCAAGCCGGAACGGTGGGGCACCATCTTCATGGGGCCCACCCCCTTCTCCGAGACCACCCTGACCGGCATGGAGGGCGCCAACCCGCGCCCGTTGTGGGACGAGTCCACCGAAGAGGAATACATGGCGCGCGTGCGCGCCAAGGCGGAAGCCAGGGCGCGCGAGGTGCTGGACAAGGCCGCCGACGTGCTGGCCCAGGCCCGCGCCGAGGCCGAGGTGCTGCGTGCCGCCGCCCACGAGCAGGGTCGCAACGACGGCTACGCCGAGGGCATGGCCCAGGCCCAGCACGAACTGGACGAGTTTCGCGCGGCCATGGGCGAATCGGTGTCCGCCGTGCTTTCCGCTATCCAAGGGCAGTGCTCGTCAATCTTTGCCGCGTGGCGCGGTGACCTGGTGGACCTGATGCGCGCGGCGGTGGAACGCAGCGTGGGCCTGGTGGTGGACGCGGAACGCGCCGCCGTGCTGGAAACGCTGTTCGTGAAGTCGGTGCAGGCGCTGGAGCACCGCCGAACCCTCACCGTGCGCGTGAACCCGGAGGACGAACCGGCCGTGTCCGACATCATCGCCGCCACCAAGGACCGCTTTCCCGGCCTGGAGGCCTGGAGCGTGCGCGGCGATGCCGGCATCGACCCCGGCGGCATGGTGGTGGAAAGTCGCGACGGCATGGTGGACAACACCATCGAAACGCGCCGCCGGATCATCGAGGACGTGCTGGCCGGGCTGACCCTGCCCGAGGATCGCCCATGATCCTGTCCGCCCTGTCCGCCCTGTCCGACCTGTCCGAACCGTTGCCTGGGGATCGCTCGTGACCTCGCCAGACAGCCCGCACGACAGCCGCCTGTCCGGGCTCGATCCTGCCGCCTGCCTGCGCCTGCTGGGCGAGGTGCAGGCCATGCAGACCTACGGCAAGGTCACCAAGGTGGTGGGCCTGGTTGCCGAAGGCTGCGGCATAAAGGCCCCGCTGGGCGCGGTGTGCCACATGCTGCCCGAAGGGTGCGATTCCGGCCTTGCGGGCGGCGCCGGGCGGCAAGGGGCCGCGCCGGACCCCGCGACATGCGAAGGCATTGCCGCCGAGGTGGTGGGCTTTCGCGACGGCAGCCTGCTGTTCATGCCCTATGGCGACCTGCGCGGCATCCGCCCCGGCAGTCTCATCCGCAACACCAGCCTGCCCCCCGTTTTTCCCGTGGGCGATGCCCTGCTGGGCCGCGCCTTCGACGCCTTTGGCGCGCCGCTGGACAGCGGCGTCCACGTGGCCACCAGCGGCGTGGCCCCCCTGTACGCCTCGCCCCCCAACCCGCTGGCCCGGCCCCGCATTTCCGACCCGCTGGACGTGGGCGTGCGCGTCATCAACAGCCTGCTCACCCTGGGCAAGGGGCAGCGCGTGGGCATCATGGCCGGGTCGGGCGTCGGCAAATCGACGCTCATGGGCATGATGGCCCGGTACACCGTGGCCGACGTGAACGTCATCGGCCTCATCGGCGAACGCGGCCGCGAGGTGGTGGAGTTCATGGAAAAGGACCTGGGGCCGGAAGGCATGGCCCGGTCCGTGGTCATAGTGGCCACGTCCGACCAGTCGCCCCTGGTGCGCATGCGCGCCGCCTATGCCGCCACCGCCGTGGCCGAACATTTCCGCGACCAGGGCAAGGACGTGCTGCTGATGATGGATTCGGTGACGCGCTTCGCCATGGCCGCGCGCGAGGTGGGACTGGCCGTGGGTGAACCGCCCACGACCAAGGGGTACACCCCCACCGTGTTCGCCCAGCTGCCCAAGCTGCTGGAACGCGCGGGCCGCAGCGAAAAGGGCACCATCACCGGCATCTACACCGTGCTCGTGGACGGTGACGACTTCAACGAACCCATCGCCGACGCGGTGCGCTCCATCCTGGACGGGCACATCGTGCTTACCCGCGACCTGGCCGACATGGGCCATTTTCCCGCCATCGACGTGCTGCGCTCCATCAGCCGACTGCGCAGCGACATCTGCGCCAAGAACGTGGTGGACGCGGGCCGCGTGATCACCCGGCACCTGGCCACCTTCCGCAAGGCCGAGGACATGATCAACATCGGTGCCTACGCACAGGGCAGCAACCCGGACATCGACAAGGCCATCGCCATGAACGGTCCCATCAATGCCTTTCTGCGCCAGGACGTGACCGATGCCGCGCCGCTGGCCGATTCGTTCGCGCAGTTGCAAGGGTTGGCCGCTGGGTAGGGGGCAGTCTCCAAATTGTCCTTTCGCCCGTTGGCGTCCGACCCGAAGGGCGCGAAGCGTGGCCGTTGGGCGAGCTTGCGAGCCCTACGGCCATCGTGCGCAACGCGGTCAAACTTCGCCTGCCATAGCTCTGCTGTCCTTATCCGTAAGACTCGCGCTACGCGCTCGCCTAACGGCTAAGGCTCGGTCGAATACGATAAGAGTATGCGTTGCTGTCCTCATCCGTAGTGCTCGAAGACTCGCAAACGGCTGAGGCACTCCCTCATGGCAGGCTCGTTTTCCTCGCCAACGAACGAAATGCCTGCTTTGGAGCCCCCCTGAGCGCAAGACAGTTGCTTTGATTTTCCCAAAAAAAGCGGGCGGGGCAGCAATGTCCCGCCCGTTGGCGTTCTGAGGGGGAATTCGGCGTGGTGCGCAGGGGGCGGGTGGCCCGGGGTCACGCGGGCCGTCGCTGCCCGGTGGCCAGCCGCCACGCCCACACCGCCGCGTATCCGGCAAGCAGCCCCACCAGCCAGCCGCCCAGCACGTCGGAAGGGTAGTGCTTGCCAAGGTAGAGGCGCGAATAGCCCACCACCAGCGGCAGCAGGAAGGTCAGGTGCAGGAGGCGTGACGCGGGGCGCGGGGAGGCCGCGTCCGGACCGGCTGGTGAGGCCGGGGCGCCGTTCCCGCGTCGGGCGGCGCAGGCCGCGCCCAGGCCCGGCAGCAGGGCGTACAGGGCCACGGCCACGGCCATGGTGTTGGCCGCATGGGCCGAAACGAAGGAGTCGCCCTTGTTCTTGCGCTGTTCGAAGTCTGCGGGGTTCTGTTTCCACTCCCCGCCGTCGCGGTAGTGCACCAGCGGCAGGGCCTTCAGCGGGCGCACCCGGTCGGTGGTCTTCTTGAACACGTTGCTGGATGCATCGGCCAGCCCGGCGGCAATGCCCACCACCAGCAGCAGGGCCAGCAGTGGCCGCAGTCCGGCCTTGCCGGTGCGGACCAGGTACAGGGCCGCGCAGGCGGCAATGGCCACCCACAGCAGCAGGGTGCTGGAGACGAGCGGCATCAGCAGGTCGAGCGCCGTGTTGCGCCAGTCCACGTTGACGCGCAGCAGCCACTCGATGTCCCACGGGAAAGGGGTGTCGAAGATGTGCAGCATGGGGTGTGAGGAAAGAGTGTGAACCGGGCCGGGTGCCCCGGCCACGAGGGCGAAGCGGGCGTGCCTAGTTGAGGATGTAGCGCATGGGATTGACGCACACCCCGTTCAGGCGCACCTCGTAGTGCAGGTGCGGGCCGGTGCTGCGCCCGGAGTTGCCGATGTAGCCGACCAGGTCGCCCCGGTTGATGGTCTGGCCTTCCTTCAGCACGAAGCGCTGCATGTGCGCGTAGCGGGTGGAAAGCCCCCCGCCGTGTTGCAGCACCACGCAGTTGCCGTAGGCGCCGTCCACCCCGGCAAGGGTCACGGTGCCGCGCGCGGGGGCGTAGATGGGCGTGCCGGGACGATTGATGACGTCGATGCCCTTGTGGAATTCGCCCTTGCCGGTAAACGGCGAGACGCGCATGCCGAAGGTGGAGGAAATGTAGCCGTCGGCGGGCCAGATGGAGGGGGTGGCGGCCAGCACCTCGCGGTTGTCACGCAGGGCGCGCACCAGTTCCTGCTGGCGTACCTCTTCCAGCCGCACGTCGGTGGAAAGCTGCTGCAGGAAGCTGTGCATCTTGCGGGCCAGCAATTCCTGGCGGTGCAGGGGCAGGTAGCTCTTGGAAAAATCCTCCGAGCGCGCACCGCCCATGGATGCGGCCTCCCCGGCGTCCTTCTCCATGTTCATCATCAGGCGCAGCTTGGAGTCGAACTGCTGCACGCGCGAAAGGTCGGCCTGCAGGGTGCGCACCTTGCCCACCATGTTCAGCATCTGTCCGTTCTGCTCTTCCACCGTGCGCTCGGCCTCGGCCAGGCGGCGCTGTAGCGCCAGGTTGTCGGAGTAGAAGCCCCACAGCCACACGTTCGCTCCGGCCAGCGCCAGCACAAGGCTTACCGCGACGAAACCGAACCACCCGCGCATGCGCAGGTTGCGGTGGGCGCCGTCGCGCTCCTTGAGGATGACGATGTGGTACTTGCCGAGCAGCATGTGTCGGATGTTGTCCCTGGTTACAAGGGGAGCCGGGGTTGCAGGGGGGCCGGGCGTGTGGGCGTGGGTGGGCCGCGCTGCGGCTGGCGTCAGGGCGTACCGAATGGTCTAGCGTTATTGGTCCGACGGTGTCAACCCGAGCTGCCAACGGATTAACCCATTGAAAATGTTTGCTTTCGCAAATTTGCTGCCCTTGCACAACTCCTTCACCTCGTCGGTCATCTCGCTGCGGCGCGAATCGAAGGCCGACGGGCAGGGGTTTGTCCACACCGGCAGGTTCCACTGCTTCACGGCGCGGGCGATGACCGGTTTTTCCACCAGCATCATGGGGCGGATGACCATCAACCTGCCGCCGAAGAACGCCTCTTTCATGGACATGCCGTCCACCCGCCCGGTCTGGACCAGGTTCATGAAGAAGGTGGTCACCAGGTCGTCGGCGTTGTGGCCGAAGGCCAGGTGGGTCAGCCCGTACTGCTTGCACAGTTCGAACAGCCGGGTGCGGCGCAGCTTTGCACAGTAGAAGCACGGCGAGTTGCGCAGGTTGGCGGGCGAATGGGCCACCGGGCCGTGGTCGGTGACCTCGATGTGCGCGGGCACGCCGTTGGCGCGCAGCCAGGGCAGCAGCGGGGCGTGGTTGTGCGGGTCGAAGCCGGGGTTCACGTGCAGGGCCATGATTTCGAACTTGAAGGGCACGATGCGCTGGCGCAGCTTCAGCACCTGCAACAGCACCCAGCTGTCCATGCCGCCGGAAACGGCCACGCCGATGCGCGCGCCGGGGTGGATCATGGCGGTCTGCTGCATCAGCTTGCCTGCGGCGGTGACGCACTGCTTCTGGGCGTAGGACAGTTTTTCGCGGGGCATGGAATTCTCCGTAAGTCGGGATGGCGGGGCGGACCGGGGAGACAGGGTGGACCGGTCGGCTGCGGGCGGCAAGAGCCGGCACGGAGCGGTGCATGGCGGGATGCCGACCCGCGCAAGGCAGGTCGCCGGGCCGCCCCCCGATACCCCGGCGCGGGGGCGGAAGCAACCGCTGACCCTTGCCGGTACGCAGGCGGCACGTGTCCGCATGCGCCGCGCAATGCCTTCCGTGGCCTGTCGCCCGGTCATCGCGTCAATGCGCCATCCAGAAGCAATCGCGCATCATTAGCATGGTGCCCGTCCGCGTCCTGCCCCTTCGCCACAAGGTGCTTGACGCGCCTTGACAGTGCGGGTATCTTGCGCAGCTTGGCGTAATGCGTCCGCATGTCGCCAGTGTGCCGCCCCCAATGTCGCCCCAATGTGGACCAGTGCCGGAAGTTCACCGCCGCCCGCCGGAAATCGCGCGGGGGGCTGGACAACCGGCCTTGCCGCATTACCTGAAAGAGGCGTTGCGCGCCCGTGCCGCACGCCCAATCCTTTCCGCAAGGAGCTCCCATGGCCCGCATTACCGTCGAAGACTGCCAGGAACGCGTCGATAACCGTTTCCTTCTCGTGCAGATGGCCATCAAGCGTGTGCATCAGTACCGTGAAGGGTACGAGGCACTGGTCGATTCGCGCAACAAGGAAGTGGTAACCGCCCTGCGCGAGATTGCCGCCGGCAAGGTGCTGCCCGATGAAGAGGCGCGCTACGTGGAGACCGAGGAAGACTTCCGGGCCGAATAGCCAGCCATGAGCCAGCGTGACTATTACGAGGTGCTCGGCGTAGCCCAGGACGCGTCGGAGGACGAGATCAAGCGGCAGTATCGCAAGCTTGCGCTCCAGTACCATCCCGACCGCAATCCGGACAATCCCGAGGCCGAACAGATGTTCAAGGAGGCCGCCGAGGCCTATGACGTGCTGCGCGACGCCGACAAGCGGGCGCGGTACGACCGCTTCGGGCATGCGGGCCTCAATGGCAACGGCGGCGGACATGGCTTCGCCAATGCCGACGACGTGTTCGCGCATTTCAGCGACATCTTCGGCGATCTTTTCGGCTTTGCCACCGGCTCGTCGCGCATGCGCGGTCCGCGTCCCCAGGCCGGGGCAGACCTGCGCTACAACCTGTCCATATCCTTCCGCCAGGCCGCCAAGGGCGACGAAGTCACCCTGCGCCTGCCCAAGAAGGTGGTCTGCGACGAGTGCAACGGTTCCGGCGCGGCAGCGGGCACCAAGCCAGAAACCTGCCGCCACTGTGGCGGCAGCGGGCAGATCCGCCAGAGCCAGGGCTTCTTCCAGATCGCCGTACCCTGTCCCGTGTGCCGGGGCGAAGGCCAGGTCATCCCCACTCCCTGCCCCAAGTGCAAGGGATCGGGCATTCTCCAGCAGGTGCGTGAACTGGCCGTGCGCATTCCCGCCGGGGTGGATACCGGCAACCGCCTGCGCCTGCGCGGCGAGGGCGAGCCGGGGCTGCATGGCGGCCCGCCCGGCGACCTGTACGTGGTCGTCAGCGTGGAGCAGGACAAGACCTTCCGCCGTCAGGGCCAGGACCTGGTGATCACCCACGAGATCAGCTTCGTGCAGGCCGCCCTTGGCGACCGCATCGAGGTGCCCACTCTGGACGATCCGGTGACCCTGGAAATTCCCAAGGGCACCCAGAGCGGCGAGGTGTTTCGCCTGACCGACCAGGGCCTGCCCTACCTTGGGCACCACCAGAAGGGCGACCTGCTGGTGGAGGTGCGCGTGCTGACGCCCGTCAACCTGACCAAGAAGCAGGAAGAACTGCTGCGCGAGTTCGCCAAGCTGGAAGAAGGCAAGCCCTTCGAGAAGGTCAAGAAGGTGGCGCGCAAGATAGGCAAGGCCATGGGCATGGAATAGGGGCTTGCAGACGCAAGCCCGGCCTTGCGCCCTGGTCTTGCCGCAGGTTTCTTTTTTCGCTGCATGTTTCGTCCGCCCCCGGTGTTCCGCCGGGGGCGGACGTCGTTTGCGGGTGGGGGCGGCTGTGCGCGGTGCCGGTTGATCACCCGCACAGCAATAGGGGTTTTGCCTACCTTTGAATGGGGGAATACCCATAAAACCCCCATAAGTCCCTCCCAGAATCTTGACGGCCCGCAAGGGACCGTGTCACTACACAACCAACCGGAACGCACGGTATCCGTGCACTTGGGCCGCTGGCGCACGCCTGCTGCCCCCTGGGTTCCCGTACCGGTCTGGCGCGGCCGCCGGAGTGCCATGCCCGCCCGCATCCCCCATTCGTGTCCGCAAGGAAGCACCCCGACATGAATCCAGTCCAGCCGTTCCCGCGTCACGCCCAAAGCCGTACCCCCGGCAGGGGTGAGGCACAGGCGCGGTGCGGGGCGCACGTCGCTGGACGGGAAACACCCGGTCTCGGCATGGCCGATTCGTGGCGGACGGTCCTGCTTGGGGCGGGGGTGTTGCTGATCGCGCTGTCCTGTCTTGCCGTCCCGTGCACGGTCCCCGCATTTGCGAAAGACGCGGCCCCTGCGCTTGTGAATGACGCGGCATGCCCTCCCTGTGCGTCGGCGCGGCCCCGGTGCCCGGCGTCCGCACAGTCCCCCTCCCAGCCGTTGGGGCTTGCGCAATGCATCGCCCTGGCCCTGCGCAACAACGCGGGGCCAGCGGCCGCGCGCGAGGGGCTGGCCATGGCCAAGGCCCAGCACCGCCAAGCCCTTTCGGCCTACTGGCCGCAGCTCACCGCATCTTCCTCCCAGACCCGGCTCGACCGCGACCTCATCTTCATCTATCCGGAAAATTCCTTCGACTACACCGTGGACATGGGCGGCGGCCCCATGACCATGCGCACCACCGTACCGGAGCAACGCATTCGCATTGCCGATCGCGACATCGGTGAATTTCGGGCGGACCTTGGCCTTCTGCTGTACGATGGTGGCCGCCGCGAAGCCCGCGTGCGCGAGGCCGAGGCCGGGCAGGCCGCCGCCGCCGGAGAGGCGCGCCTGACAAGCCTGCAACTGGTGCACGACGTGACCACCCGCTACTACGGTGTGGTTCTGGCGCGGGCGCTGCGCGACCTTGGCCGGGAAACGGTGCAACGGCTGGAGGCCAGCCGCGATGTGGCCGAGCATTTCTACAAGGGCGGCTCGCAACGGGTGCGCAAGACCGACTGGCTGCGCGCCCAGGTTGGCGTGCTGGGCCTGCGTTCGCTGCTGGCCGAACTGGACTCCAACGTGGAACTGGCGGAATCGGCCCTGGCCAATACCCTGGGGCTGCCGTGGGACGGCCGGGTGCGGGTGGCGGACACGGAATTGCCCGCCGCGCCTGAAACAGGCGACCTGGATGGCGCCGTGGCCGACGCCTACCGCCTGAACCTGGACCTGGCCCGCTTCGATGCCGGGGTGCGCGCGGCAGAGGCCCGGCTGGACGACGCCACCGGCGAATACCTGCCGGTGGTTTCGCTGTTCGGCTCCCTGTCCACGGTGACCAATGCCTACGACGGCGGGCTGGTGGCCGAGGGCGAACGTACGCACGGCGCGACGGGGCTGACCGTGGAGTTGCCGCTGTTCGAAGGTTTTCGCACCCAGGCGCGGGTGGAGGAAATGCGCGCCCGCCTGCGTCAGTTGGCCCACCAGCGCGTGTTGCTGCGCGAAGGCGTGGCCCTGCGCGTGAAGGACGCGGTGCTGCAAGAGCGCCGCGCGGCCCGGCAGGCCGCCATCGGTGCCGAAACCGAGGCCGTGGCCACGGAAAGCCGCGCCCTTACCGAGCGTGCCTACCGCGAAGGCCTGGTGGATACCCGCGAACTGCTGGAAACCCAGATTTACGAGGCCATGGTCCGCGCGGCGCGGCTGCGCGCCCTGTACGAGGCGCAGGCGGCCGCCGCCGCGCGCAATCTTGTGGCGGGCACCGAGATTCTCGAACAGCTGCGGGAGGTGGGCTATGGCGCCCGTGCGCTGCCCTGAGTCTTCCGCCCGCTCCATACGGTCTGGCCTGTCTGGCCGACATGTCAGGAAGCTGCTGCCCCTGCCTGCGCTGCTGATGCTGCTGTGCGCCATGGCCTGGGCCCGGCCCGTGCCTGCCGCCTCGGCGGAACTGCGCCTCGGGTACGTGGAATATTTCCTGCCCGGCGTGGACCGCAAGGACGTGGCCCTTGCCGTGCAGTTGTGGGCGCGCCGCTACGTGGAGACAGAGCGGGGCCTTGGCGTGCAACTGTCGGCTTACGGATCGCGGGCCGAAATTCGCGCGGCGCTGGTGGCGGGGCGACTGGACGTGGTGCACCTGCCCACCGTGGACTATCTGCTGCTGTCGCGCGAGATGGACCTGAAGCCCTTCGGTGTGCCCGTCACCGACGGCGAATACGGTGAGCGCTACGTGCTGCTGGTGCCCAAGGGGTCGGGTATCACCCGGCTCGGGCAATTGCGCGGCAAGCGGCTGCTGGTGCAGGCCATGTCCCTGGGGCCCGAAAGCCTGCCCGCGCGCTGGCTGGAGCGGCAACTGCGCGAGCAGGGGCTGCCCCCGACCGCGAAGCACTTCGTGTCCGTCGAGTACGAGGTACAGCCCTCGCGCGTGCTGCTGCCGGTGTTCTTTGGGCAGGCCCCGGCCTGCCTTGTCACCGAGCGGTCGTTGCGCACCATGACCGAGCTGAACCCCCAGATCGGGGAGCGCTTGGAGCGCATTGCCGTTTCGCAGCCGCTCGTAGATTTCGTGATGTGCCTTGCGCCGTCGGTGGACCCTTCGCTGGCGCCGCGCTACGCGGAACTGGGCCTGGGGCTTTCGGACAACCCGTGGGGCAGGCAGATGTTGCTGCTGCTGCAACTGGACGGCATCGCGCCGTTCCGGCCAGAGGCCATCGAACCCGCGCGTCGCCTGGTGGAACCATGAGCATGCCCCCGAACGATATCCCTGCGCTTGATCCGGCCATTGCCGGGGCTGCGCGCGGCGGGCCGCGTGTTCCGGCCACTGGCGCTGGCTCGGTGGCAGCGGCGGGCACGCATGGGCAGGCCGGGGTGAAGGCAGGGCGGCCAGATGTGCCGGGCATGCCAGATGTGCCGGACATGCCAGATATGTCGGACATGCCAGATATGGGGGACGGGCCCGGTGCGCCCGGTATGGCAGGTGCGTCACGCCCGTCCAGTCCATCCGGCCCGTCCAGTCCATCCAGTCCATCCGGCCCGGCTGGCCCGACTGGCCCGACTGGCCCGGCCCGCCCGCCGCGTCGCGGGTTCGGCATTGCCTTCAAGGCGGGTGTGTTGGCCTTTGTGGCGGGCGTGATGATCATTGCGGCCGTCCTTGGCATGATCATTCCGTACCAGCAGGGGGTATTGCGCCGGGGCATGGAATCGCAGGCCGACAAGCTGGCCTCTTCGGTGGCCGAGGTGGCCGCCAGCGCCCTGGCGGCGGAAGACTACGCCGCCCTTGTCGATCATTGCACCGGCGTGCTGCACCGGCAGTTGGGGCTGGAATACATCGTGGTCACCCGCGTGGACGGATCGTCGCTGGTCTTCCGGCGCGGTGGCTGGGGATTCCGGGCGGCACCGCATGCCCTTGCCGGCGCTGCCGCCCAGCCGGAACAACCCAGCGGTTTTCGGCGCGGGCTGCCCCCCGGCACGGATGCCCCGGCGGCAGACTGGAGCGCCCAGTGGCTGGGCGGCATGAGCGGGCAGGCGGGCGTCCTGGATTCCACGGACACCGCCGCTGACCCGAATGCTTCCGCCAGTCGCCCCGATGCGGCCAGTGCTCCCGGCCCGGCCAGTGCTCCGGATTTGACCGCCAAGGCCGCAACCGCCGACGGGCCGGAAGTATACCACCATCTGCTGCCCGTGGAACGGGCGGGCATTTCCATCTGCACCGTGGCCGTGGGGCTTGCCCTGGACGGCTACCGGGCGGAGCAGCGCGCCGCGTGGTGGCACATCGGCGCGCTGACGGCCATGGCCATGCTGGTGGCCCTGGCCACGGCGCTGCTGCTGTCGCGCACGGTGACCCGCACCGTGTTGCAACTGTCCGACTGGGTGCGCTCCATCGGTCCCGGCAACATGGGCCAGCGCATCCAGATACGTACCGGCGACGAACTGGAGGGGCTGGGCAGCGCCTTCAACGGCATGCTCGACCTGCTGGAGGCCTCGCAGCGAGAGCTGAACGAGGCCCACCGCGAACTGGAACGCCGCGTGCGCGACCGCACCGCCCAGCTGTGCGACGCCAACGCCAAGCTGCACCTGATGGGCGAGGTGTTCACCCACGCTGTGGAGGGCATCTTCATCACCGACAGCGCGGGCATGGTGGTGGCCGTCAACCCGGCCTTCGAGCGCATCACCGGCGTGGACGCGCAATCCATGGTGGGGCGTCTTTCCCCGACCCTGGGCATGGTGCCCGTGGGCGGCACGCGCAGCGTGTGGGACGAGATGCTGGAGCACGGATCGTGGATCGGCGAGACGCGTGGACCGCACCGCGACGGCTGGCAGATTCCGCAGTGGCTGAGCCTGGTGTCCATCCGCGACGAGGCCGGGGTGATCCTGAACTGCGTGGGGGTGTTCTCGGACATCACCGACATCAAGCAGAAGGAAGCGCAGATCACCCATCAGGCCAACCACGACGACCTGACCGGCCTGCCCAACCGCAAGCACATTTTCGAACTGCTGCGCGAGGCCATCGCCAAGGCATCCGTGCGCGGGCAGAAGCTGGCCGTGGTCTTCATCGACATGGACGGCTTCAAGTTCATCAACGATTCGTACGACCACGCCACCGGCGACCAGTTGCTGTGCGACGTGGCCCGGCGGCTGCGCGCGGCCCTGCGGCCCGGCGACATCCTGGGGCGGCTGGGCGGCGACGAATTCGTGGCGGCGGTGGGCGGCATCAGCGACAAGGGGCATCTGGACGGCATCATGCGGCGGCTGTTCGAAACCTTTGCCGAGCCGTTCGAGTACGGCGGCATGGGCTTTTCGGTCACGGCCAGCTTTGGCGTTTCGGTCTACCCCGACGACGGCGATTCGGCCAACGCCCTGCTGTCGCGCGCGGACATCGCCATGTACCGCGCGAAAGACATGGGCAAGAACGCCATTGCCCTGTTCTGCGAGGAACAGTGCCTGGAATTCACCCGGCGCTACCGCATGGACCAGGACATCAAGGCGGCCATTGCCGGGCGCGAGTTCCGGCTGGTGTACCAGCCCATCACCGACGCGCGCACCCTGCGGGTGCGCAAGGTGGAGGCGCTGCTGCGCTGGGAGCGCGACGGCACCGTGGTGGCCCCGCCTTCGGTGTTCATCCCCGTGGCTGAAAGTTCCAATTCCATCCGCGAGATAACCCGGCTGGTGGTGGAAATGGCCTGCGCCCAGCACGCCGCGTGGCGGCTGGAGGGGCTGACCCTGCCGGTGGCGGTGAACATTTCGTCGCGCTGCCTGAACAGCGATGAGACCATCAGCCACATCGCCGCGTGCCTGAACGCCTACGACGTGCCCCCGGACGCGCTGGAGGTGGAGATTACCGAAACCTCGCTGATGCAGAACTACGAGCGCGGCAACGCCATGCTGTGCACCCTGCGCGACCTTGGGGTGCGCGTTTCGCTGGACGACTTCGGCACCGGGTATTCGTCGTTGCAGTACCTTGCGCGCATGCCCATCCATGCCCTGAAGATAGACCGCACCTTCGTGCAGGAACTGCTGGACGAGGGCGGCAGCCTGGAGATCGTGGAAACCATCCTGGGGCTGGCGCGCAGCCTGCGCCTGGCCACGGTGGCCGAGGGAGTGGAGACGGCGGCCCAGCTTTCCGCCCTGCGCGGCATGGGGGTGGACTATCTGCAAGGCTACTGCCTTGCCCGGCCCCTGCCCGCCGACGACATCCTGACCCTGTGCCGCAGGGGGATGCGGCTGGTGCCCAAGGACGTGGAGGGGTAGAGCGCGCACGACGCGCCGTATCGGCCCAGTACCGGTCCAGTCCCGTCGAGTCCCGGTCCGGTTCCGCTCCAGTCCCGCAACCTGCGCTCGGGACTTTTCATGCCCGGCACGCCACTTCCGATTCCCGTGCCCTTTCCGACGGACGCCGCATTGGCGTCCGTCCTGTTTTGGGCTACAGCCAAGAAGGATGGAACCGCCAGCGCGGGGCCGCGCCAGCGCCATCCCTTTGCCCTGTTTCACGCCCGGCAGGAGGTTATCCCCATGTCTTCCGATACGCCCAAAACGCCCAATGCCCCTGAAGGCGATGCGCCCGACGTCCGGCTTGACGATATGCCCGACCCCCTCGACCCCCTCGACCCCCTCGACTATGACGAAGACGGCCCGGACCTGCCCAACACCGGGTGCGGCTGCGGGTGCGGCGCACCATCCGCGCTGGAATGCACCGGCGGCATGCACCATGCCGGACCGGAGCACGACGACGCGGAGGCCGCCTTCAGCCACATGACCGAGGACGGCAGCGTGACCATGGTGGACGTGGGCGCAAAAGCCCCCACCCAGCGCACCGCCATAGTGCGGGCCGTGGTGGAGGTGAACGAAAATACCCTGCACCTGCTGAAGCACCGCGCCCTGCCCAAGGGCGACGTGCTGACCACCGCCAAGATCGCGGGTATCATGGCGGCCAAGCGCACGGCGGACCTGATTCCCATGTGCCACCCGCTGGCCATCAGCTACGCCGACGTGCGCTTTGTGGTGGTGGACGCCCCCCCCTCCATCGAACTGGAGGCGGAGGTGCGCACCACCGGCCAGACCGGCGTGGAAATGGAAGCCATGGTCGCCGCGCAGGTGGCCGGGCTGACCATCTACGACATGTGCAAGGCCGTGCAGAAGGATATCGTGCTGCGCGACTGCCGCCTGGTGTTCAAGTCCGGCGGCAAGAGCGGCACGTTTCGGGCGGAGTAGGGGGAAGGGCGCGGGGGGCGGCTGTGGCGGCGTGCGCCATAGCCTGCGCGGTTACAGCATCACCGCTTCAAGCCCCTTGTGCTTGACGATGGCCAACAGGCGCAAGGCCGGGCCGCCTGGTTTCTTCACGCCGCGCTCCCAGTCGGAGACCAGGTTCTTCGAGACGTTCAGATAGCGGGCGAACACGGGCTGGGAAAGCCGGGCCTGTTCGCGGATATGCCGGATTTCTTCCGGAGTGATGCCGTCCACGGGGGCAAGGCAGGAATCGTCGAATTCCTTCATGGTGACCTTGTCGATCACGCCGTGCGCGTGCAGCGCCTCTGCCGTTTCGTGGACAGCCGCCAGCAGGTCGCTTTTGTATGTCTTGGTCATGATCTACTCCTGGCGAAGAACTTCCTGAAATGTTCCGGCCCGGACCTCGGCCTGCAACTGTTCGTCACTCATGGACAGCAGTATCTTTGCCAGTTTCTTGAGGCTGTCGCGTTCCTTCGCCGTGATGTTCCCGCGCTTTGACTTGGGATACCCGTAGACGAAAAAGGCCCGGTCTCCCCGCCGGAAACAGACGATAACCCGGTAGCCGCCGGATTTTCCTTCCCCCGGTCGGGCTACCCGCTGCTTGTACACACACCCGCCAAGGTCTGCGTCAAACTGCCCGGCATCCACGTCCGCCACCGCGTCATGCAGGGCTGTGCCAGTGATGCCCTGGGCATCCGCGAAGCGCGCGAACCAGGAGTTGGCGTAGATTTTCATGCGGTTCCTGCGGATGCGTGGCTGTGCGGACGCCATGGTCGGATAGCCAAGACATAGGTCACACCTTGTGTGACGTCAAGGTGCGTGGTCTGGCGCGGTTGCCGCCTGGTGTTCATATCCGGCAGGGGCCAGCCACGGCGGATTCCGCCAGTTTTTGGAGAGTTGAAAAGCAGAGAGGCCGCCCATGCGGCCTCTCTGCTTTCGTTGTATCTGCATGTACCTAGTCCACGAACTCGCACCCCTGCTCTTTCAGCATCTCGTCCACCCAGGTGCGGTCCCAGGTGCCGTCCGCTATGGCGGCCATGACGCGGGTTTCCTTCTCGACCATGGCGCGGGTTTTTTGCAATACCGCCGGGGCGTCGTCGGGGCGCACCACCACGATGCCGTCGCGGTCGCCCGCCACGATATCCCCGGGGTTCACCACCAGTCCGCCGCAGGCGATGGGAAAGTTCACCTCGCCGCCGCCGTTCTTCATCGGGCCGTTGGGCGAAATGCCCGTGGCGTACACCGGAAAGTCCATGGCCTCGATTTCCTCGGCATCGCGGATGCAACCGTCAATCACCAGTCCGGCCAAGCCGCGCTGCTGCATCCATGTGGTCATCTGCCCGCCCACGATGGAGTAGAACGGCTCGTCATGAGCGTTGACCACCAGCACATCGCCGGGCCGGGCCATGTCCATGGCCTTGTTGAACAGCAGGTTGTCGCCCACGCGCACCCGCACCGTCAGCGCGATGCCCAGCAGGGGGACTCGGTTCATGGGGCGGATGCGCGAATGCATGCAGGCCATGCGGTTCATGGCGTCGCCGATGTTGGAAACGGGAATGCCACGGAAGGCTTCCACAAGGACGGCATCGGGCCGGGGGATGGTGGTGCGGACGCGGTAATAGGGGTTGGTCATGCGGGACCTCGTGCGTTGTTTGCGGCGCGCGTTTCGCCCCGCCCGGCAGGGCCGGTGCGGGTGTGGCACGGCGTGGGGCGGCACCGTGAGGGTTGGGAAATTTTCGGATGGAGCAGAGGGGCGGCAGTCCGCCAGTGTCGCAGTCCGTCAGTACAGCAGCCCGCCAGCACGACAGCCCGTCAGTGCAGCAGCCAGTCAGTGCGTCAGCGTGCGGCTTCCTCCAGCCGGGCGGTGATGAACCCGTCCACGGCGTCGGTATACGCGCCGGGCAGGCCCAGCTGGTGGTTGATCTCGCCGTGGGTCAGGGCCTGCGGCAGCACGGGCGTCTTGCGGCCTGCGCGCGCCGTCTTTGCGGCAAAGGCCTCTGCCGCCGTGCAGGGCTTGTCGGCCCGCTTGGTGGAGCACACCAGCAGCATGGGCACGGCGCTGGTCGTCCACTGCTGTTGGGGCGATGCCTTTATCCAGTAGGACGGGTTCTTGCCGAAGGCCTCGTCGTAGAAGCCCAGATGGCGGCGCTGCATGATGGCGGGCACGTCCATGGCAGCGGAATCCAGCACCACGGTGCCCGCCACCGGGCGGTCGAGCAGCGACGGAGTGGACGACACCAGCGCCACCAGATGCGCGCCCGCCGAATGGCCCATCAGGATGATGCGCGACGGGTCCGCGCCCCAGCCGGGGGCGGCATCGGCCACGCGGCGTACGGCGGCGGCCACGTCCTCGGCCTGGGTCAGGGCCATGGCATTGGGAAGCATCCGGTAATTGATGCTTACCAGCACGAAGCCCTTGGGCAGCCAGCGGGCCAGCTTGTTGTCCATCAGGCCGGGGTTGGCCTTGTCGCCGATCTTCCACGCGCCACCGTGCACCATGACGATGACGGGCGCGTGCTGCGGATTGGGCGGCAGGTACACGTCCATGCTCTGGGCGGGGTGCGGGCCATAGGTTTCGGCCAGCCTGCGGCTGCCGGGCACGATGGTGGCAGGGTCGAGCGGGGCGCTGCCCCGGCGGGCGGCGGCACCATCCTGCCGGTTTGTCGTGGCATTGCCCGATGTGGTGTTGCCCGGTGTTGTGCTGCCGGGCGTGGACCGCTCGGCCCGGCGTTCGCGCAGTTTGTCGAGGATGGGGCCTGCGGCGGCGTCGGGCGCAGGGCAGGCAAGGGCCAGGGCCAGCAGGGCGGCCAGCAGCAGGAGCGGGTAGGGAAATCTGGTGCGACGGGCAGGCATGGGGTGCCCTCCGGAAGAAGAGCAATGGTGGTGGGGGGATGGCGCGAGGGGGCGGGCAGCCGTGTCGGTGGCTCTGGTATCGTCAGCGGTCGTGCGGCGTCCGGTGGGTTGCCGGACGCCGCACGAAAGAACACGGGAGAATGCCTTTGGAGCCAAACGAGGGATTTTGTTCGTTGGCGAGGAAAACGAGCCTGACATGCGGGAGCATGCGGCAACCGTTATGCGAGTCTGCGAGCATTACGGATGGCGACCGCATCGCGCTCTTTTCGTATTCGACCGCATGTCAGGCGAAGTTTGACGACGCCAACGGGCAAAATATCCGTTTGGCTACCAGACCATGCGCAGCTTGGCCCCCATGCCCGAAATCTGCCGCTTCAGGTCGGGGATGGTGTACTGCCCGTAGTGCACGATGGAGGCGATCAGCGCGGCGGTGGCGCCGCCCTTGGTGATGGCGTCGTACATGTGCGCCGGGCTGCCCGCCCCCCCGGATGCGATGACCGGAATGGACACCGCGTCGGCAATCATCCGGGTCAGGGTCAGCTCGTAGCCGTCCTTGGTGCCGTCCGCGTCGATGGAGTTGACGCACAGTTCACCGGCGCCCAGCGCCTCGCAGGTCTTGGCCCACTCTATGGCGTCCATGCCCATGAACTTGCGGCCGCCGTGGATGACGATCTCGTAGCCGGAGGGAATGGTTTCGGACTTCTGCACCTGCTTCACGTCCATGCCCACCACCACGGCCTGCGACCCGAAGGCCGCCGCGCCCTGGCTGATGATGTCCGGGTTCTTCACCGCGCCGGAGTTCACCGACACCTTTTCCGCCCCGGCCACCAGCACGGCCCGCATGTCTTCCACGGTGTTGATGCCGCCGCCCACCGAGAAGGGGATGAAGATTTCAGAGGCCACCCGCTCGACCACGTCGAGAAAGATGCCCCGGTCCTCGTGCGAGGCGGTGATGTCGTAGAACACGATTTCGTCGGCACCCTGCTCGTAGTAGCGGCGGGCGGTTTCCACCGGGTCGCCGATGTCCACGTTGCCCTCGAACTTCACGCCCTTGGTCAGCCTGCCGTTGCGAACGTCCAGACAGGGGATGATGCGCTTGCTAAGCACGGCTGGCCTCCTTGCAGTATGCGTGGAAGTTGCGCAGCAAGGCGAGGCCGGGTCGGCCGCTCTTTTCCGGGTGAAACTGCACGGCCCACAGGCCGGGGCCGCCGTGGATGGCGCAGAATTCCTCGCCGTAGGTGCAGGTGGCGATGACGTAGCTTTCCGGCGGGGCGGGGTAGTAGCTGTGCACGAAGTAGAATTCCGCTTCCGGCTCTATGCCCTTCAGCAGTTCGCACGGGCGCTTCTGCACGATGCTGTTCCAGCCCATGTGCGGCACACGGATGGCCCTGCCGTCCTCTTCGGTCCAGGCGGCGTTGAACAGGCGGCATTCACCGGGCACGATGCCGAGCGCCTTGGTGTCGTTTTCCGGGCTGTAGTCCAGCATGATCTGGCAGCCCACGCAGATGCCCAGCAGCGGCTTGCCCGCCTGCACCTGGTCCTTCAGCACCTTGTCGAGCCCGGTGGTGAGCAACTCGTTCATGGCCTGCCCGGCCGCGCCCACCCCCGGAAAGATCACCCCGTGCGCCCCGGCGATGACCGCCGGGTCCGCCGTGATGACGCAGGGAATGCCCAGGTGGTCCAGCGCACGGCGTACGCTGGTCTGGTTGCCTGCCTTGTAGTCGAGGATAGCGAGCATGTTCCTGTCCCTCGTGTTGCTTGGCGGCATGGCCGCCGTCCGCGTGCAGGCCCGTTGGCTCCGTACGGTTCCGGGTGACGATATCCCGGTGCCGGGGCCGGGTGGCACTCCGCATGACAAAATTCGGAAATCACCCGCCGGGGCCGCCGGATTGGCTGCGCCTGCCGCGCGAAGCTGCGCCGGGCGTGGCCGGACGGTCAGCAGGTGCCGGGTGCCGGGGCCGGGTGAAGGCAATGCGGTAGCATCAGCGGGCGGTGGGGCGCAAGGGGCGGCGCGCGGCGTGGCGCCGTGCGGATTCGGGCACGGCGGTGGACAGACCGTGCCGTGATTGTGGCGCGCGGGGCGGCTCCGCCCGCGAATCGCGCACGGCGGCAAGGGGTTCCGGAAGGTGCGGGCGGGCTGTGCGGGGGTGGGACCGCGTGCTGGCCCCACCTGCGCCGACAAGGGAAACATGCCCCCCGCTTTCCCATCAATGTCAAAAAGCGGCGGTCTGCCCCCTTCACCACCCCGCGAGCGTCTTGCCAAGCGAGGGGTCGCGCGATATAAGAGCCAGATTGCTGACGGAGCGTGGGTTCATTCTTGCGTGTTCCGTAACAATCGCGGGTGGATGGCCGTTCCCCCGCGCCTCGCCGCGCCGGAACGCCCCGCACACTCCTCCCGCCTTTGACCCGGCAGCCCTCTTCTTTCCCGCCCCTGCGGGGCAACCCTGTTACCAGACAGAGTCCAATGCCCAAACGCACCGATTTGAAGCGGATCATGGTCATCGGTTCCGGCCCGATCGTCATCGGGCAGGCGTGCGAATTCGACTATTCCGGCACGCAGGCCGTGAAGGCCCTGAAGGAAGAAGGCTACGAGGTGGTGTTGGTCAACTCCAACCCCGCCACCATCATGACCGACCCCGGTCTTGCCGACCGCACCTACATCGAACCCATCGAGCCGGAAACGGTTGCCGCCATCATCCGCAAGGAACGGCCCGACGCGCTGCTGCCCACCCTGGGCGGCCAGACCGGCCTGAACACCGCACTGGCCCTTGCCGCCATGGGCGTGCTGGACGAATGCGGCGTCGAACTCATCGGGGCCAACAAGCAGGTCATCGAAAAGGCGGAAAGCCGCGAACTGTTCCGCGAGGCCATGGCCAACATCGGCCTGAAGGTGCCCGCCAGCGGCATTGCCCGCACCATGGAAGACGTGCGCCGCCTGGGCACCGAAATGCCCTTCCCGCTGATCATCCGCCCCGCCTTCACCATGGGCGGCACCGGCGGCGGCATCGCCTACAACATGGAGGACCTGGAAGAGATCGCCGCGCGCGGTCTTGCCGCCTCCATCAAGGACGAGGTGATGATCGAGCAGTCGGTGCTGGGCTGGAAGGAATTCGAGATGGAGGTGATGCGCGACAAGGCCGACAACTGCGTCATCATCTGCTCCATCGAGAACTTCGACGCCATGGGCGTGCACACGGGCGATTCCATCACCGTGGCCCCGGCGCAGACCCTGACCGACGTCGAGTACCAGATGATGCGCGATGCCTCCATCGCCATCATGCGCGAAATCGGCGTGGAAACGGGCGGCTCCAACGTGCAGTTCGGCATCAACCCGGTGAACGGCGACATGGTGGTCATTGAAATGAACCCCCGCGTGTCGCGTTCGTCCGCGCTGGCCTCCAAGGCCACCGGGTTCCCCATTGCCAAGATCGCGGCCAAGCTGGCCGTGGGCTACACGCTGGACGAAATTCCCAACGACATCACCCGCGAGACGATGGCCAGCTTCGAGCCGTCCATCGACTACTGCGTCACCAAGATTCCGCGCTTCACCTTCGAGAAGTTCCCCGGCGCCAAGGACGAGCTGACCACCTCGATGAAGAGCGTGGGCGAGGCCATGTCCATCGGCCGCACCTTCAAGGAATCGTTGCAGAAGGGCCTGCGCTCGCTGGAAGTGGGCGCGCCCGGCCTTGGTTCCGCCTTCCGCTGCAAGGGTCCGGAGCGCGAGGACATCATGCGCAAGCTGCGCACGCCCAATTCGCGCCGCATCTTCTACGTGCGCCACGCCATGCTCGACGGCATGACCGTGGAGGAAATCCACGAGGCCACCGCCATCGACCCGTGGTTCCTGCGCCAGATGAAGGACCTGATCGACATGGAAGCCGAGCTGCGCGACTTTGCCTTGGGCAACGCCATGACCGTGGAGAACGCGGAACTGGTGGCCCTGATGCGCCGCGCCAAGGAATACGGCTTTTCCGACCGTCAGCTGGCCGAAATGTGGAAGCGCCCCGAATCGGACGTGCGCACCCTGCGCAAGGCCATGGGCATCGTGCCCACCTACTATCTGGTGGACACCTGCGCCAGCGAGTTCGAGGCGTACACCCCGTACTACTACTCCACCTACGAGACCGGCCATGAAGTGGCCGTGGAAGACCGCAAGAAGGTCATCATTCTGGGTGGCGGGCCCAACCGCATCGGCCAGGGCATCGAGTTCGACTACTGCTGCTGCCACGCATCCTTCGCGCTGAAGGAAATGGGCGTGCAGGCCATCATGGTCAACTCCAACCCCGAAACGGTATCGACGGACTATGACACCTCCGACCGCCTGTACTTCGAGCCGCTGACCTACGAGGATGTCATGAACATCATCGAGGCGGAGAAGCCCGACGGGGTGGTGGTGCAGTTCGGCGGGCAGACCCCGCTGAACCTGGCCGTGCCGCTGATGCGCGCGGGCGTGCCCATTCTTGGCACCTCGCCCGATTCCATTGACCGCGCCGAAGACCGCGAACGCTTCCAGGCCCTGTTGCAGAAGCTGGGCCTGCGCCAGCCCGCCAACGCCACGGTCATGTCCCTGCCGGAGGCGCGCTGCGCCGCAGCCCGCATCGGCTACCCGACGGTGGTGCGGCCCAGCTACGTGCTGGGGGGCCGGGCCATGGAGATCGTGTACGACGAGGAACAACTGGCAGAATACTTCGCCAATTCGGTGGGTGAAAAGCCCAAGCACCCCATCCTCATCGACAAGTTTCTGGAAAGCGCCATCGAGGTGGACGTGGACGCCCTGTCCGACGGCACCGACGTGTACGTGGCGGGCATCATGGAACACATCGAGGAGGCGGGCATCCACTCCGGCGACTCTGCCTGCGTCATTCCGCCGCACACCCTGCCCGAGGCCATCGTCAACGAGATTGCCCGGCAGACCGTGGAACTGGCGCGCGAACTGCGCGTGGTGGGCCTGATGAACATCCAGTTCGCGGTCAAGGATGGCCTTATCTACATCCTTGAAGTGAACCCCCGCGCCTCGCGCACCGCGCCCTTCGTGTCGAAAGCCACGGCGGTGCCCCTGCCGCGCCTGGCTACCCAGATCATGCTGGGCGCCACGCTGAAGGAACTGGACCCGTGGTCCATGCGCCGCACCGGCTACTTCTCGGTGAAGGAATCGGTGTTCCCGTTCAACCGCTTCCCGGGGGTGGACATTCTGCTCGGCCCCGAAATGCGGTCCACGGGCGAGGTGATGGGTATTGCCTCCAGCTTCGAGGAAGCCTATCTGAAGGGCCAGCTTGCCGGTGGGCAGCGCCTGCCGCAGGGCGGCAAGATCTTCATCTCCGTCAACGACCGGGACAAGCTGCTGATTACGGAAGTGGCCAGCATGTTTGCCGACCTTGGCTTCGAGGTGCTGGCCACCAGCGGCACCGCCAAGCTGCTGCGCGAAGGCGGCGTGCCCGCCACCGCAGTGCACAAGGTATACGAGGGGCGGCCCAACATCGTGGACTTCATCAAGAACGGCGATATCGCCCTGGTGCTCAACACCGCCTCGGGCAAGCGCACCGTGCAGGATTCCAAGTCCATCCGGCAGGCCACGCTGATGTACGGGGTGCCCTACAGCACCACGGTATCCGGGGCCAAGGCCATCGCGCAGGCCATACGGGCCAGCCGCTGCTGCGGGGTGAACGTGAAGAGTTTGCAGGAATACTACGGAACCAACTAGAAGACCGACAAGGACCGGGCCTCAGGCCCGGTCCTGCGCTTTGGGGCCACGCGCACTGTGGCGAACGCCTGCTGAACGCCAGGCAAGGCCAGACGAGCGTTGTCGAGCGTTGACGAATGTTGACGAGTGGCTGGCGCATGACTGGCGCACGACATGACCACAATGGGCGCGTAACGGACCGTCTGCATCGAGGTAGAGCATGATCAAGCATTACTGCGGCATCTTCGGCATCTACAACCACGTCGAAGCGGCGCGCATGGCATACTTCGGCCTGTACGCCCTGCAACATCGCGGGCAGGAAAGCGCGGGCATCGTCACCTGGGACGGCCAGAAGCTGCGCGAGCACCGGGGCATGGGCCTGGTGCCCGACGTGTTCAACGAACGGCACCTGGGCAAGGAGCTGAAGGGCAACATCGCCGTCGGCCACATCCGCTATTCCACCACCGGGGCCTCGCTCATCCGCAACGCCCAGCCATTTCTGGTGCGCTTCAAGGGGATGGAAATCGCCATCGCGCACAACGGCAACCTGACCAACACGGTGGAACTGCGCGACGAACTGGAGCGCAAGGGGTCCATCTTCCAGACCTCCATCGACAGCGAAGTGTTCGTGCATCTCATTGCGCACAACATGAACGGCAAATCCTTCGAGGAAGCCGTCATGGCCGCGTGCAAGCGGGTGCAGGGCGCGTATTCGCTGATCATCCTCGCCAACGACAAGCTCATCGCCATGCGCGACCCGAACGGCATGCGCCCGCTGGCCCTGGGCCGTCTGGCCGGTTCGCCGGTGCTGGCGTCCGAAACCTGCGCCTTCGACCTGATGGAGGCGGAATTCATCCGCCCGCTGGACCCCGGCGAAATGCTGGTCATCGAAGGCAACAGCGTGAAAAGCTACAGCCTGCTCGACGAGGGCAACAAGCCCCCGGTGCGCCAGTGCATCTTCGAACTGGTCTACTTCGCCCGGCCCGACTCCATCGTGTTCGGCGAAGACGTGTACCAGTGCCGCAAGGAGATGGGCCGCCAACTGGCCATGGAATCGGCCCCGGACGTGGACTTCATCATGCCGTTCCCCGATTCGGGCATCTACTGTGCGGTGGGCTTTGCCCAGCAGTCGGGCCTGCCGTACGAGCACGCCATGATCCGTAACCACTACGTGGGGCGTACGTTCATCCAGCCCTCGCAGGACATGCGCGACTTTGGCGTGCAGGTGAAGATCAACCCGGTCAAGAGCATGATCCGGGGCAAGCGCATCTGCATCGTGGACGATTCCATCGTGCGCGGCACCACCATCCGCACCCGCGTGAAGAAGCTGCGAGAACTGGGGGCCAAGGAAGTGCACTTCCGCGTCAGCTGCCCGCCCATCAAGCACCCCTGCTTCTACGGCATCGACTTTTCGTCCAAGGGCGAACTGATCGCGGCCAACCACTCCATTGCCGAGATCGAGCGGTTCATCGGGCTGGATTCGCTGCACTACCTGTCCATCGACGGGCTGCTGCGTTCCGTGTCCCACCCCGAAAACTACTGCCTGGCCTGCTTTACCGGCGACTACCCCATCCCCTGCGCGGGCGGTGGGTGCAGCCGGGCGTGTCTGGAAGTGAGCGATTAGGCGGGAAATGTTCGATGGGTGCTTTTAGCAGCGGCAAGTGATCTATTTCCGCGATGGTTTGGGGCTTGTTCGTAAATAACGCGGGTCATTGCTGGCCCGCGTTATTTGTGATGGTTCCAATTTGTGGGGCTATGGTTTTTTGTCTGTTGTTGTGTAGCGTTGAATGTTGTCTTTATATCGTTCGCTGCAATTGCCTTTTTCGATAGATGCTTCTGTTTGTGTTTTAAATATGTCGAATGGTTGTAAGGCGAGGAGTAGTGTGTATATTTGTATTGCTGTAGCTACGCATAGCGATGCAAATGACAGCCCTCTTAATTCAGGGGCATAGAGAATTGAAAGAGGAAATTTTTTTATAAATGGAACTATTAGTGGAATTGTGAGTGAATATGTTATGATATAGAGTGATGATGTGATGGGTTTGAAAAGTTTGCATGTGAGATCTTGTGCATTTTTTTGGCTATCTCCTTGTGAGTGTACCATCGGAAATAGAACGGCAAGCCATGCGCCAACAACGCCAAATATGAGAACAGACGTCTGCCTGAGTGTATCGAAGGATTGAAGTTGCTTGGAGAATGGTGTCCCTTCGCCGTAGGTGTAACCTGCGACGAAGATGAGGATCAGGCCGACCCGCATGAATAATTTAAGTATTGTTGGGAGGATACGCACTGCGGATGATCCGTTCACGATTGGCTTCTAAGGCAGTTAAGAGGGAACCAGCGCTTACGACGCCCTGTTCATTTAAATGAACATTAAGGTTGATTTCACCCTTTGCCAAGCACTTGCCTAACCATTCAATTTCACTTGAATGCCCACGAATTCTGAATCCTACGTCATTGCTTCCGCTGTTGCCCCTTAGCTCTTCCCATTCGGTGATGATGGCCTCAAGTTCATCTTCTGTAGGGGTGTACGCAAATTCAGTGTCTAGCGCGACTTCGCTCTCCATTATTGATTTAGTGCGCATGCCTATTTTTTCGAGCAAGGCTTGCCATAGTGCGGTGTCGTCAACTTTTATCTGTGGGGTAAGGGTCGTCCTCTGTATTATTTTTGTAATAAAGGGGCGCTGGGCTTTGATTGCTTCGATTTTTCCGGGGAGTCGGAGTCTTTTTGTTGAAAAAGAAGGACGTAGTGTTTTTGAATCTTCAAATGTTGTGCCATATTTTGTTGTTTTTTCACCAAGATCATCTGTTATCTCGATTACATATGGTGAAAATCGCCTGAGATAGCAGTCAACATATTTGCAAAAAGCTGCTTGGCCGTTGTTTGACCTTTCAAATCTGATGGTTGCAAGAATATTTTTTTCAGGGAGTATCCAGAAATATGTTTCATGACCTGCAATATATCCAGCTGGGAAGTTTGACGTCTTGACATCTGATGTCCCAACTTCCGCAAGTCCATTTATCGCTGAAACTTGCCCGTCAGTTGTTGGTGTTGCATTCCATGTTGTAAGCACAATGCTGTTTGATTTTTCTATTTCGTAACAATATACGTTGTATTCATCAGAGTCTTCTTCTGGTTGGAATGTGGCAGTTTCGTATATATTTTTTCTAGATTTTATCCAATTGAAAATAGCTTCAAAAGCCAATGGAGTTGATGCTAATGTGAGTACTTTGTTCCTATACGTATAATATCCACATTCTGTGATATTATAAAACAAAAATTTAGCAGTTTTCTGTGTCATCGCAATGTCCCATTGTGTCGTGTTGTGGTAGGCGGTAGGAATGATGCTCGTGATGTTGCAGCACACGCGGGGGAGTAGTTGTTTTGCTATTAGCGAAGCGGTCTTGTTTTATTGATCGTAGGTATTGGCTTGGGGAGCTTTGAAGGCAGGTTTTTAGGTGTTTTTGAACATTAAAATTAGATTTTGCAATATTTATTTTTATTGCCCCTGACAGGAGACCGTCGAATTCGTGGTCCCAGTTGACCCGCCTCGCGTTTCGGGGGAAGAGAAGGACGCCGCGCCCAGCGCGGCATATCCGCAACATCCACAGGATTTCCACGGCATGAGCGATTGCACCTGCGGCGAACGCCGCACAGACTGGATACCCCTCGGGCGCGACGTGCTCGATATCGAAATAGAAGGCCTGACGGCGGTACGCGACAGGCTTGGCCCCTCGTTCGAGGCGGCCTTGGCGTTGCTGGCGGGCTGCCGGGGCCGCGTGGTGGTCACCGGGCTTGGCAAGTCGGGTCTTGTGGGCCGCAAGCTGGCCGCCACCCTGTCTTCCACCGGCACCCCGGCGTTCTTCCTGCACCCGGTGGAAGGCGCCCACGGCGACATGGGCAGCCTGCGGGCGGAAGACGTGGTCATCGCCATCTCCAATTCCGGCGAGACGGACGAACTGAACGCCATCCTGCCCAGCCTGCGGGCCATCGGCACGGCCATCATCGCCATGACCGGCAAGGCGCAGTCCACGCTTGGCCGCGCCGCCGACGTGGTGCTGGATTCCGGCGTCCCGCGCGAGGCGTGCCCCCACAACCTTGCCCCCACGGCCTCCACCACGGCGGTGCTGGCCCTGGGCGATGCCTTGGCGGTGTGTCTCATCCACTGGAAATCGTTCACCGAAAACGACTTTCTGCGCTACCACCCCGGCGGCTCGCTGGGCCAGCGTCTGCGCCTGCGCGTGCAGGAACTGATGCACACCACCGGCATTCCGGTCACCCAGGACGACGTGGGCCAGGAAGAGGCCGTGCGCGTGCTGGACAAGGGCGGCTTTGGCGCGGTGGCCGTGGTGGACGGCAGCGGCAGGCTGATGGGGATACTTACCGACGGCGACGTGCGCCGCGCCGTGATCAAGGGCGACTATGCCCCGCGCACCCCGGTGACGGCCATCATGACCCGCAACCCGCGCAGCGCCCGCAGCGATCAATCGGTGGCGGAACTGCTGGACATCATGGAACAGAAGGCCATCACCGTGCTGCCCATCGTGGACGACGCGCACCGCCTGCTGGGGCTCATCCACCTGCACGATCTGCTGGGCAAGGGCGGCGTGAGTTTTGCCGGATAGGCCCGGCGCGTACCCCGCACCTTGCGTTTGCGCACCCCGCGTTTCGTCACTCCAATACCCCCCGGAGCCAGCCGCATGACCGCCAAGCGCGTGCAAGACAGCGAAGTGGTGATGACCCACCGCCCCCTGCCGGAGGACGCCAACCCGGCGGGCAACGTGCATGGCGGGGTCATCCTGAAGCACATCGACCTGGCCGGGGCCGTGGCCGCCATGCGCCACTGCCGCACCGCCGTGGTGACGGCCTCCATCGACCGCATGGACTTTCGCGCGCCGGTGCACGTGGGTGAACTGATGCAGCTTAAGGCCAGCGTGAACCTTGCCGGGGGCACCTCCATGGAGGTGGGCGTGCGGGTGGAGGCGGAAAACCTGCTGACCGGCGAATCGCGCCACGCTGCATCCGCCTATTTGACCTTCGTGTCCATGGGGCCGGACCGCAAGCCTGTGCCCGTGCCGGAACTGCTGCTGGAAACCCCCGCCCAGCACCGCCGCAACCGCGAGGCGCAGCGCCGCCGCGAGCAGCGGCGCGACGAGCGCAAACGCGAAAGGGCCGATCAGGAAGCGCTGGCCACGGCCACCGTGGAAGAGGTGGAACAGTACTACTGACGGGCGGTCCGCTCCCGTGGATGCCGCCATGCGGACCACGCGCCGGGTTCCCTTGCCGTGTCGTCGCGGCGGCGACCGATGGCCGCATCTGGTCGCATCTGGCCGCGTCCGAACACGCCCCGTAACCCCCCCCGTACCCCCCGGTCATTCTCGGTCACATTCGCGCATATCCAGCAAAATGCGGCCCGTGGTTTTGCACCACGGGCCGTCGTGTTTCCGGCGTTGGCCGTCGTTCGCCGTGGTAGTGGCAGCCCTGGGCGTTCGCCTCTGCCGCCTGCCTGCCACGGGTGCGCGGCATGCGATGCCGCATCACACCATGATAACACTGGCCTTCGGCGCGCAGGGCGGGGTATGGTGCAAGGGTATATCCGCGTCTGCGTTACCCGCGGGGCGGCAGGCTCCACCCCTTAGGAGGTATCATGCGATACGGGCGATGGTTGGCCGCACTGGCCGCGTGGCTGTTCCTGCTTTCGGCGGGCCTGCCCGCGCACGCCGCCCCGGCGGCGGAAGACAAGGACGCCCCCCTGTTCATCAACCTGACCAGCGACGAGGGCCACCGCACCCTGATGGCCATCGGTTACGGGAGCAGCCAGTTGCAGCGTGGCCACCCGCTGACGCTGTTCCTCAACGACCGGGCCGTGGTGCTGGCCGCCAAGGGCAACGAGGCCAGGTATCAGGAACAGCAACGCATGCTGGCCAAACTGGTGGACAGCGGGGCCACGGTGTACGTGTGCCCCATGTGCATGAAGCAGTACGGCGTCCAGCAGGCCGACCTGCTGCCGGGGCTGGTCACCAGTACGCCGGACCTGACCGGCGCGGCGCTGTTCCGGGAAAACACCCGCACCCTGTCGTGGTAGTGCCGGGCGCCTGCGCCCGCGTGAAAAGAAAGACGAGGGGGGATGCCGTGGGCGCGGCGTCCCCCCTTTTTGTCACGGGAAGGACGGCTGCGTGGCGGCGGGGGGCGGAGCGGGCGCGGGCCGGTGTCAGGCCGGGCGGGTGGACCGGGATGGGTGCAGGCGTTGGGGCTGCGCGGGGACTGGAGTGCGGGGGGAGGACGAGCGGCAAGGAGGGCGGCCCTGCGTGGGCGAGCCCTGGTGCCGTTGGTGCAAGCCGTCCGCCATGATCCATGCGGCAGCCGCCATCAGGCACGCGGCGAGCAGCCACAGCGTGGCCGGAACGGAAGGCGCGTCGGTGGACAGCATGTGCACCAACGGACGCAGCAGATGCTCCACGGCGGCGGCACCGGCGGCGGGGCCGTTGGCCGTCGCGTCAGGTGCGGCCCCGGCGATCCGCGTGGCAAGGCCGGACAGCAAACCGGAGAGCACGGCGGACAGGAAACCGACAGGGAAGCCGGACATGGGAACCCCCGCCCATCAGGCTGAATGCTGGTGGGGCTTGTCCCATATCTAGGCAGCGGATGCTACGGCCGCGTGGCGGCGGGGTGACGATCCCGTGGCTGTCCGCACCAGCCCGTACCCGCCTGGCTTGGCTCGAACCCGCCTGGCTCGGCCCGGATTCGCAAGGGCAGTGCTGGCCGGTGATGGCCGGTGATGCGCACTGAGCACCGACGGGAATCGGTACGGGTCCATCCGGCCCGACAGGCTCTGACGGGTGGAAGGTGCGCAATCACTCAGGGCGGGGCGTCCGTAGGGTGCCCCGTTTCGTCAATGCCTCAGGGCCGCGCGTCCAGCAGTTCCAGCACGGTGTCCGCCAGTCCGGCCCTGGTCTCCGGGTCAGGCCGGTCACGATAGGTGTAGCGCACCCGCAGCCATGGCCGGTCGATGCGGATCAGCCGGTCAAGCCGCACCGGCGTGCCCAGCAGCACGAGGTCGCACGGGGTGGCGTTGATGGTGGCCTCCAGGTCGTCCAGTTGCCTGCGCGAATAGCCCATGGCGGGCAAGGCCTTGCCCAGGTGCGGGTAGGTGCGGAAGACCTCCTTCAGCGTTCCCTGCGCGTACGGGCGCGGATCGGCGATGCGCCCCGCGCGGTGCATGTGCGCCGCCGCCTGGGCCGCACCGAAGGGCAGGCCGCCGTGCGTCAGGGTGGGGCCGTCTTCCACCAGCAGCACCCACGCCCGGCGGATGGTGCCGGGGTCGTCCACCTCCACCACGGAATCGGCCAGCAGTACCCGCGCGCGGGGATTGGCGGCGGCGATGTTGGCGCGCACCGTGGCCACCTGTTCCGGCGTGGCCGTTGCCACCTTGTTGATCACGGCCACGTGGCACATGCGCAGGTTGGTCTCGCCGGGGTGGTAGGTCAGTTCGTGCCCGGCGCGCAGCGGGTCCAGCACGGTCAGATGCACGTCGGGGCGAAAGAAGGGGGTGTCGTTGTTGCCGCCGTCCCACAGCAGCACGTCGGCCTCGGCCTGCGCTGCCGCAAGGATGCGCGCGTAGTCCACCCCGGCGAACACGGTGATGCCCGCGTCCACCAGATGCTCGTATTCCTCGCGCTCTTCCACCGTGCAGTCGGCGGCGTCCATGTCCGCGTGGCTGGCAAAGCGCTGCACCGCCTGCCGTTCCAGGTCGCCGTAGGGCATGGGGTGGCGCACCACGACAGGGCGGATGCCCCGCGCAAGGAAGGCCGCGCACAGGTGCCGGGTGACCGGCGACTTGCCGCAGCCGGTGCGCACGGCGGTGACGGCCACCACGGGCTTGTCCGCACGCAGCATGGTGGCGGCGGGCGACAGCAGGCGAAAGTCTGCCCCGGCGGCCAGCGCCTGCGAGGCGGCGTGCATGACGGCGGTGTGCGACATGTCGCTGTATGAAAAGATCACCTCGTGCACGTGGTTGTCGCGGCACAAGGCCGTCAGCTCTCGTTCGGCCAGGATGGGCACCCCGTCCGGGTAGCGCGGCCCGGCCAGGGCCGCCGGGTAGCAGCGCCCGTCGATATTCGGAATCTGGGCGGCGGTGAAGGCCACCACGTGCACGGCGGGGTCGTTGCGCAGCAGCACGTTGAAGTTGTGAAAGTCTCGCCCGGCGGCACCCATGATCACCACGTTGCGCACCCCGACACCGTCGGCGGGCACGGGCGCGCGGCAGGTTGCGGCCCGTTCGCCGGAGTGGGCGAAGCGGGCGGAGTGGCCGGATTGTCCGGATTGGTCGGAGTGGGGGGGATTGGCGGCGCGGGATGATCTGGTCATGCGGCGGGCCTCCTGTGGTGGCGGTGCGGCGCAGGGGGGAAAGCGGGCAATGACTCCGGGGGGTATTGGGGGGGGTATCCCCCATATGTGTATGGGGAATATTCCCCATGCTATGGCAGGGTATCTGGGCGGCGTCAACCCGTGGGGGGGCGTCCGCCGGGCTTGCGAAGTGCTGCTGCGCAGGGCTGTGAAACGGCGCGGCACCTTGCCGCGCCGGTGCCTCAGGCTGGGGTTATGGTGCCGCGTTCCACGGTGAACAGGGTGGCATCCGGCGCCGCCGTGCGCAGCATGTCCACGGTGTGCGGGTGGCAGGTAAAGAACAGGATCTGATGCGGCGTGCCGCTGGCGAGGGGGGCGGCATCGGCCGGGCCATGGTTCGGGGTGTCGCTTGACGCGGCAGCGGCGGCGCCGTCGCGTCCGGCGCGTTCCCCGCACAGGTCCGCAAGGGCGGCGGCGGTGCGGGCCGCGCGCTCCGGGTCGAAGTTGACCAGGATGTCGTCCATGATCAGGGGCAGCGGTTCGGCGTGCAGGGCGTGGGTGCGCACGTAGCCCAGCCGCAGGGCCAGGTACAGCTGCTCGCGGGTGCCCCGGCTGAGGTGCTCGTGCGGCACCGGTTCGCCGTCGGCGGGCACGGCGCGGGGCACGCCGTCTTCCAGCGATGCGGCAATGGACTGCCAGCGCCCCCCGGTGATGGTCCGGAAGATGGCCGCCGCCTCGCGGATCACGTGGGGCTGGCGCTCCCGCTCGAAGCGCCGCCGCGCCGTTTCGATGAGGTGGCGGGCCAGGGCGTTGCGGCTCCATTCCAGGGCCATCTGGCGGGCAGACTCCAGCAGGGCGGCCTCCTGCCTGCGCAGGGCGGCCACGTCGTCGGCAGAGGCGACCTGCTCGCGCTGCACGCGCAGCGCGGCCGCCTTGTCCACCAGTTCCGCCTCCTGCGTGGCCAGGGCGGTCAGCTCCGTGGCCAGTTCGTCGCAGCGGGCCTGCATGGCCTCGCGGTCGGCGGTGGCCAGTTCGGCGCGCAACGCGGCCAGCGGGTCTGGTTGCAGGCTGGTGGATGCGCCGTCCGGCAAGCTGCCCGTGGCAGAGGTTGCAATGTCCGGCAGGGCGGCGGCCAGATGGTCTGTCAGGTCGCCCTTGCGGCGCAGCAGTTCCTGCCGCTCTGCAAAGGACGCGGCGCGGCGCAGGAAGTCTTCCTCGTCCGTCGCGTCGCCAGCGGCCAGCAGTTCGGCCACGGCGGCCATGGCGGCGGCGTGGGCGGCTTCCGCGTCGTGCAGTTCGGTCCGCAGTTCCGCGTGCCGGGCGGCCAGCCTGTCCCGTTCGGCGGCCATGGTTACGGCGGCTTCGGCGGCGGTGGCCAGCGCGTCCAGCGTTGTCACTGGATCATCCCCTAGGGCGGCATCGGGCAGGGCATTGGCGCAGTCTGCGGCCATGCGGACCAGCGGGGTTTTAAGCGCGGCCAGCTCCGCGTCCAGCGCGGCGCGGCGGGCGGCAAGCCCGGCGGCCTCGTTGTCCAGGCGCAGCCATTCGTCCATGACTGCAAGGGCGTCGCGGGCGGTGGCCGGAGTCAAATCCGGGGACAGGCCGCGTTCCGCCAGCCAGCCGCGCCATGCGTCCGTGGCTGCGCCTGTCGTGGCCGTTGCGGCGTGCAGCGCCGCGTCGGCTTCCTGCACGGCGGTCAGGGCCTGCTGTTCCCGTTCGCGCCGGGCGGCCAGTTCCGCCATGGCCCGTTCCCGTTCCTGCCGCCGGGCCTCGGCGGTGCGCAGGTCGGTCAGCATGCGGTCCACACCGGCCAGCAGGGCGGCGGCGGCCTCGTCGGTCATTCCCGCCCCGTTCGGCCCGTTTGGCCCATTCGGCCCGTCCATTTCGTCGGGGCACAGCGGGGCCAGGCCGGGCACGTGGCGGGCGGCATCGGCGAGTGTTGCGATCTGTCCCGTCAGGGCCGCAACGCGGGCGGTCAGCGCATCGGCCTGCGCCGCACGGGCCGTGCAGGCCTCCACCCGGTCGAACAGGCCGAGGGCCGCTTCCGGGACGAAGGATTCCGGCAGGCCAAACCGGGCGCAGTGCGCGGTCCAGTCCGCGCGGGCCTGGTGCAGGGCCGCTTCCGCCGCCTCGCGGGCGTGCAGGGCCTGCAGGTGCCGGGCGCGCAGGGTGGCGCAGTCGGTTTCGCGGGCTGCGGCTTCCGCATCGGCCCGGTCACGCCGGGCGCGCTCGTCGCGGGCGCGTTCCAGCGCGCGTTCGGTCACGTCCACGTGGTCGGCAAGGGCAGAACCGCTGATGGCAGCGTCTGCATCGGATATTCCCGCCTCGCGCAGCAGGCGCGCCGCGTCTGTGCGCAACGCGTCATGGCGTTCGGCCAGTTCCCGGTGCCGTGCGGCAAGCTGGGCGGCACGGGCCGCATGGGCGGCCTGTTCCGCCGCATCGCGCCGGGGCCAGCCCGTTGCCAGCAGGGCAAGGCCGCACAGCGCGGCCACCCCGCACAGGTACACGGGGGCAAGGCCCATGGCCGCGAAGGGGGCCAGCCCGGACAGCCAGGCCAGTGAAGACGCGGCGGAAATGTCCAGCGCGCCCCGCAGCGCCGCCAGCAGCAGCCCGGCGGACACCGCGCCCGCCGCCAGCAGCGCGCCGCCAAGGGCGAGCAGCACCACCGATTTGCGAACCACGGGCGCGTTGGCCGCGTGGTCCCGCTCCGCGCGGGCGGCTTCGGTCGTGCGTTCCGCCTCCAGGGCAAGTCCGTCTGCCACCCGGCGCAGGCGGCGCACGGCCTCTGCCCGGCGGTCCAGTTCCTCGCGGGTGGGTGCGGTGATGGCCCGTGCGCTCAGGATGGCCTGATCGCGTCGGGAGGAAAGGTCGTCCAGTTGCGCGGCCAGTTCGTCGGCCCGTCGGGCGGCCTCGCGGGCAGCGTCGGCAGCATCGGTGGCGGTGCGGGCGCGGGCGGCCAATGCCTCGCGGGCGCGGGGCGATGTGTCGAAGCCGCGCAGGGTTTCCGGGGTCCAGCCGGGGGAAATGTCCGTCAGCGACCGGGCCAGCGCGGCGGCCTGCACGCCCAGTTCGGCGCGCAGCCCCGGCAGTTCGGCCAGCGCGGACCCGGCCTGGGCGCGCAGGCTGCGCAGCCGTTCGGCCTGTTCCACGCCGAGGGTATCGGCGGCGTCCGCGCCCAGCGCGTCGGCCTGGGCGTGGGCCAGTTCCGCCGCGTGGCGGGCGGATTCGTGCTCTGCGGCACGGCGATCGCGTTCGGCGCGGGCCTGGCGCAGGTCGGCCCCGGCGGCATCCATGGCGGCCTCGTGCGTGGCGATGGCCTCTCGCGTGAACAGCGAACGGTCGAAGCCGCGCACCCGCTCCGGGGTCCAGTCCGCGCCAAGGGCGGCCAGCAGCCGTTCCCGGTCGGCGCGGTTGCGTTCCAGGTCCGCCAGCAGGGCGGGCAGGGCGGCGTGGGCGTTGCGGTAGCTGGCCTTGCGTTCCAGCAGGGCGCGCAGCTCCGGCGCGGCGGCCAGCAGCCGGGCGTCGGGCGTGCGCTGCGCCAGCGTTGCCTCCAGCGCTGTCAGTTGCGTACGCAGCCCCTGTGCCCGCAACCCTCGCTCTGCGGCGCGTTCGCGCTCCCGCTCGAAGCGGGCCTTGCCGTCCTGCGGAAAGCGTTCGACCACCACGTCAAGCCGGGCCAGTTGCCCTTCCACGGCCACCAGTTCCTGCCACTGCCGCCACACGCCCAGGCGGCGTTCCAGCGCGCGGTGTTCGGCCTCGCGCCCGGCACGGTCGGCGCGCACCCCGGCCAGCCGGGCGGACAGGTCGTCCAGTTCGGCGGACAGGGCGTCGTAGCGGGCGGTGTCCCGTTCGTGGGTGCGCAGGGTGGCGCGCAGGGTTTCCAGTTCCTTCAGCGCGTCGTTGAGTGGTGGCTTGCGGCCCTCCGGCAGATACAGCGCGGCCATGCGGCCCGAAAGGTCGTCCAGCAGCTGGCTGGGCGGCCGCAGCCCCTGCCCGGCCCCCGCGCCCAGCAGCACGTTGCGCGCGCCTTCCGCCGAGAGAGAGGAAAATTCCTGCAATTCCGATAGGCTGAACCCGTAGATGTTGCGGTAGAGGTCGGGCGTCACCCCGTGCAGCAGGGCGGCGGCCAGTTCCGTGTCCAGCGGCGTGCCCTGGGCATCGGTGAAGGTCAGCGTGCCGCCGTGCGCGCCGGGGCGGCGGGTAAGCCGCACCACGCCGCAGCGGTCGGTGTGCAGGGTAAGCGTACCACCCGCCTCTGCCGCGCGGCCCGAAAGCGGCACGCGGTGCGCGGCGCGGCTGCGCGGGTAGCCCGCCAGCATGGCCCGGAAGAAGTCGAGGCAGGTGGATTTGCCCGCCTCGTTGCTGCCGAGGAAAATGGACAACCCCGGCGGCAGTTGCTGGATGGTCTGGCCCGCCAGAACGCCGAAGCCGTCGATGTGCGCGCGCTGGATGTACATCAGTCGGCCTCCAGCATGTCGCAGCAGATGCGTTCGGCGTCGTCCAGCAGGGCAGCCAGGTCTTCGGGCGACAGGGCGTCGGACGGGCCGAGGAAGCGGCGTCCGCGCGGGCCGTCGTACAGCGGGGCGAGCACGGCGGCGGCCAGGGCGCGCAGGGCGACCGGGTCGGCCGGGAGGTAAAGATCAGGGGGCGCCTCGGGTGATGGCGCGCCGTCCGATGGCGTGCCGGGTGATGCGGCGTCGGGGGTGCCCGCCGGGCAGGCGGCACCATCGCCCGCAGGCGGTTCCGGCAGGCCCCGCGCGGCGGCGGCCACGCGCAGCACTTCGCCCAGCAGGTCGTCGCGGCGGCGCAGCGCGTCCATGTCCACGTCGGGCCGGGTGCGCAGTTCGATGTCCTTGACCCAGACAAGGGGATCCAGCGAGGCCCCGGCCTCGCGCAGCATTTCCAGCAGTCCTTCCACCGCGCCGGGGCGGCGCAGGTGGCGGTCCAGCGGACCGCGACCGTGCAGGATCACCCGGCACAGGGCGGCTTCCACCGGGAAGGCGGGCGCGCCGGGGGTGCCGGGGGCGCCGGGCGCATCGGGCGTCGCAGCCCCTGCGGCGGCGCGTTCCATGGCCTCCAGGATGCGGCCATGCAGGGCTTCCAGCGAGGCCGCACCGTTGGCCGTGTCAGCGTCATCGGGGCTTCTGCCCCCATTCTCGTTGTCGCCGCCAGTTGCATCCGTTCCTATGGTCACCTCCACCACCTGCCAGTGCACCGGGGCCAGGGGGCGGAATTCCGTTTCCACCTCGCCGTCGTCGTGCACGGTGACCAGTTGGCAGCCGCGTGGCCCGTCCTCGTTGATGTGCAGCCCCTGCGTGGAGCCGGGGTAGACCACATGGGGCCGCGTGCGCAGCACCTGCGGCAGGTGGATGTGCCCCAGCGCCCAGTAGTCGAGGCCGGTGGCAGTCAGGTCGTCCAGGGTGCAGGGGGCGTAGCGGCCCGCGTCGCGCGTGCCGGGCGTGGCGCCCACGTTGCAGTGCAGCACGCCGATCTGCGGCGCGCCGGGGGGCACGTCCGTGTCCTGAATCGCGGTGGCGCGGGAAAAACGTTTGGCAAGGTTGCGGCCCTCGCGGTCGGTCTCGTGGCTGATGCCGTGCACCACGGCCACCACGCGTCCGTCGCGGGTCAGGGGATGGGATTCCACCTGCGGGCCGAACACGGTGACCCCGTCCGGCCAGTGCAGCGAGTGCACCCGCGAGGTGAGCGGGTCGTGGTTGCCGTGGGCGATGAACACCCGCACCCCCGCGTCCGTCAGGCGCGTGCAGCCGTCGCGCAGGGCCACCTGGGCGCGCAGGCTGCCGTCCTCGTGGTTGTGCACGTCGCCCGCGATGAGCAGGGCGTCGGGCCGTTCGGCAAGGCACAGTTCCACCAGCCGCTCCCACGCGGTGAAGGTGGCGCGGTGCAGCCGGTCGGCCAGACGGGGGGAAAGGTCGCGCGAGACGCCCGCGAAGGCGGCGTCAAGGTGCAGGTCTGCGGCATGGACGAAGCGGAATGCTGGCATGGGTGACGGGAGGGTTGGGGGTGACTGGGAATCCCGTCGTTTGCGGGGCGATAGCGCCTTGTCTAGCACACCGCGCGGCGGGCCGTCACCGTGCCCGGCGCGCACGGGCCGGGGGGCATGCCGGGGCGGGAAGGCGGGGCTAGCCGCGTCGTTCCGCCGCGTACACCCCCGGGGGAATGCCCATGAGTCGTTTGAAGACCCTGTTCAGGTGGCTCTGGTCGCAGAATCCCGCCGCCTGGGCGACCTCGGGCAGGGGCCGGGCTTCATCCAGCAGGCTGCGCGCATGGCGGATGCGCTCGGCCTGCTGGTACTCGTGCGGCGACAGGCCGGTGTGCCGTTGGAAGAGCCGCTGGAAATGGCAGGGCGACAGCCCGGCCAGCGCGGCAAGGTCACCCAGCCGCAACGGATCGGCATGGTGCTTGCGGATGTGGGCGGCAACCCGGTCCATGGTCCGCACATGGCGTTCCGGCGGTAGGGGGGCCGGGGGGGCGATGTCCGCGTGGCGCAACAGTGCGACGAGAAAGGCCAGCAAGTCTTCTTCGCGCTCCAGCGTCGAGGCGGGCCGGGTGAGCAGGCCCAGCAGGCGGCGGAATTGCCGGGCCAGGGGGGCGTCATCCAGCACGGAGGACGCAAAGCGAGGGTGCGCGTTCGTCGTGCCCGTCAATTCCGAGGCGAGGGCATGCATCCGCTCCGGCAGCAGGCTGAGCACGCGGTAACAGTGCGGCCCCGTGGCCTCGCAGGCATGGCGTTGGCCGGGGGCAATCACGAACAGGCCCTGCGCGGGAATGACACACGACCTGTCGGGCAGGTGCAGCACCCGTTGTCCCGCGTCCACCAGCCCCACGCAGTAGCTGCCATGGGCGTGGGCCGGAAAGCGTGCCTCCACGCCCCGGCCCAGCACAAGCTGCACGTCCGGCAGGTCCGGTACGCGCGGAAATCGGATGAGCGGACGTTGCGGCGTCATGTGCCTCCGCAGGCGCCACCAGTTACAGCAGCGCCGGAAAGAACTTGGCCAGCAGCCACAGGCCGTCGTCACCTGCCTGCACGCGGTGCGCCGTGCCCATGGGGATGACGTTGACCGAGCCCGGACGGTAGTCCATGCCCTTGCCGGACACCTCTGCCCGGCCGGACCCGTGCATGACCTCGTGCAGTTCCCACTGTCCCTCGTGGACGTGTGTTTCAAGGGTGCATCCCGGCGCCACCCGCACCATGTGGCAGGACAGGCGCCCTTCCGTGGATGCGCCGCGCACGAGGTGCTTCATTTCCACGCCCTGGAAGGACGGATGCGGATTCCATGCCATGCCGCAGGCATCGTAGTGGCCGTCGGGGCAGCCGATTTCCGCGTGTTCCATGCATTCGCCAAGACAGTCTGCCGTTTTCATCCGGTTGTCTCCCGTGTCTGGGCGCAGGGCCCCTTGCCCGCGCCGGAAGAAACCCTATGTCCGATGCAGTGGGACGTCTTGGATGATCGTGCGATTCCGGAACATTCCCGGGAGTGGATCAAGCCCATGCCCCAGTACGCCATTGCGGGCTCGCCCGTGTGGTATCGTGTTGCCTGCCACATTCCGTCCCGTCCACCGTTCGTCCCACGGTGCCGCACAAGCTTCGCCCGCAATCCGGTCTGCAACCGGGGTGCAAGCGGGCCACGGTGCCTGCCTTGGCCCCGCCACGGCCTTGCCGGTCCCGACAACCGCGCCCCGCTTCCGGCCTCGTTCCCCCTCTGCTAGAACAGGGCATGGCGCAACGCTGGATCATGCATATCGACATGGACGCCTTTTTCGCGTCCGTGGAGCAGATGGACGACCCCTCCCTGCGGGGCAAGCCGGTGGCCGTGGGCGGCTCGCACCGGGGGGTCGTTTCCGCCGCGTCGTACGAGGCGCGGCGCTTTGGCGTGCGCTCGGCCCTGCCCATGAGCACGGCGCTGCGGCTGTGCCCACAGCTGATCGTGGTGCCGGGGCGCATGCGCCGCTACGCCGAGCTTTCGCACCGCATCATGGACGCGTTGCGCGAATTTTCGCCGCTGGTGGAACCGGCCTCGGTGGACGAGGCCTATCTGGACGCCACGGGGCTGGAGCGGCTGTTCGGCCCGGTGGAGAACATGGGCATGGCGGTGAAGGCCCGCGTGCTGGACGTGACCGGCGGGCTGACCTGTTCCGTGGGCGCGGCCCCGGTGAAATTCCTGGCCAAGATCGCCTCGGACGTGAACAAGCCGAACGGCCTGTTCATCCTGTACCCGGAAGACGTGACGGAATTCCTGCGCACCCTGCCCGTGGGTCGTATACCGGGGGTGGGCAAGCGATCGCTGGATGCACTGGATCAGTTGGGCGTGCGCAGCGCGGGCGACGTGCTGCGCTATTCGCGCGAATTCTGGGAGCGGCGCTTCGGCAAGGGGGGCGTGCACCTGCACGAACGGGCCAGCGGCGTGGACCCGCGCGAGGTGGAACCGTATTCCGAGCCCAAATCGGAAAGCGCGGAGAACACCTTTGCCGAGGATACCGCCGACCGCGACGTGCTGCGGCGCTGGCTGCTGGCGCAGGCCGAGCGGGTGGGGGCATCGCTGCGGCGGCAGCGGCTGGCGGGCCGCACCATCACGCTGAAGGTGAAGTACGCGGACTTCAGGTCCATATCCCGCAGCCACAGCCTGCCGGAGCCCACGGCATCGACGCAGACCATTTTTGACGAAGCGTGCAGGCTGCTGGACGCCCTGACCCTGGCGGACAAGGTACGGCTGATCGGGGTGGGGGTGTCCAACTTCGGCCCGGCGCACCACGGCCCGCGCCAGCTCCCCCTGCCGCTGGAGATTCCCGGCAGGGGGAAGGGCGGGAAGGCGTCCGGCAAGGACGGGGCTGGTCGGAGCACGGCAGGCCGTGAGAGGGGCAGGGACGCCGGGCAGCGGGGTGCGGACGGTGCGCGTTCCGTGGGGGCATCCGCCGAGCATGACGAACAGGACGGGCCAGGTGGATCGGACGTGTCGGGCGGGCAGGGCGGACCGGGCAGGCCGGGTGGTCAGGCCCCCCCCGCTGCCGCACTCCCCGCCGCATCCATCCCCCCGCCGGATGAGAACCGCCGCAAGAAACTGGACGCCGCGCTGGACGCCCTGCGCGACCGGCATGGCCGCGATGCCGTGGTGCGCGGTCGCCTGTTCGGGTTCGATTCCAGGAAAAAGTAGATCGTTATGTGGCCTTCCAGGGGGCTGTTTCCAGGATTCCTGTTTTGGCAACAGCCCTTGCTTATTCCCCCAGCAACACCGGATTGCACCGCTCGCAGGTGGCGAAATCGGGCGTGAAGGCATGCGAGCCGATGACCGTGACCGGGCGCATGCCTTGCAGCGAGTTCAGCAGGTAGGCGTGGCGGAAGGCGCGCAGTTCTCCGGCGCGCACGGTGCAGTCGCGCACGGGCAGCAGCTCGCGCACGGCGGCCAGGGTGGTGCTGGGCAGGCGGCAGCCGCCCGTAGGGGTGCAGAAGCAGTCGCCGTCGCCGAACAGCAGCGCGGCGGTGGTGGCCTCGGTCACGATGCCGCCGGGCTGGGTGAGTACGGCGTCGTCCTGACCCAGGGCGCGGGCGGCCCTGCGTTCCAGATAGCAGAGCATGTAGTTCATGGACTTGTGCAGGGCCAGCGAACCCAGCGTGGCGGGTGGCGCCAGGCGCAGGCTGTAGGTGCGGTCGGGCGCGGGCGGGTCGTAGGGGGCGGCGGTGACAAGCGGGGCCATGGCCGCGTCCTCGTCCTCCAGCGGGGTGATGATGTTCACCCGCGCCTGCCGCCCGGCAAGGCCGTTGGCGTGCACCACTTCCGCGATGACCGCCGGGTAGTCCACGGGTTCGGCCACTAGGCCGAAGTGGTCCAGGCTGGCCTGCAAGCGCGCCAGATGCGCATCCAGGCGGCTGGGACCGTGCCCGTTCCACAGGATGGTTTCGAAGAACCCGGCCCCGTACCGGAAGGCCGGACTGCCGATGTCCAGCCGTACCCCGCCCTCGTGCAGCGCGCCGCCCCGCCAGTGGATCATGCACATACCTCCCGGAAGTTGGCTCCCTTGGCCCATGTTTCTTCGTATTCGCTTTCCGGGTCCGAGTCCACGACGATGCCGCTGCCCGCGCAATGCTCGAAGCGGCCCGTCGTCGCGTCGTGCCAGCCGGTGCGGATGGCGATGGAGGCATCCATGGTGCGGGCGTCGGCGATGGCCAGCAGGCTGCCGCAGTACACCTCGCGGCTGTGGGGTTCCCCGGCCTCGATGATGGCCAGCGTGCGCCGCTTGGGGCAGCCGGTCACCGAGCCGCCGGGAAAGGCGGACAGCAGCAGGTCCAGACAGGTGCGGTCGGGCCGCAGGGTGCCGATGACGTCGGAATACATCTGCACGAGGCCGCTGGCCCCGCCGCCCACGCGAAAGGTGGCGCAGTGCCGGGCCACGGCCACGCTGCCGTGGGCGCAGTCGGCGGAGATGTCGTTGCGCACCAGGTCCACGATCATGGACAGTTCGGCGCGCTCCTTTGGGGTGGCGGCCAGCAGGCCCGGCAGGCCGGGGTGCCAGACGGGATGCGGCGTGCCGGGGCCGAAGGCCAGGGTGCCCTTGATGGGCTGCGACAGCACGCGGGCCGGGCCGTTGCCCGGCGCATCCACGCGCAGGAACCGTTCCGGCGAGGCGGACACCACGTGGCGCGCGCCAATGCGGAACAGCCCGTGAAAGGGCGCGGGCCGGGTGCGCCACAGGTGCAGCGACAGGGCCGCCGGGTCCAGCCCCGGCGCATGCAGGCCGAAGCGGGTGGACAGGTTGCACTGGTAGGTATCGCCCTGTCGGATGCGGCGCAGTATCTCGCGCACGCCCGCCGTGTACCCGGCGCGGTCCAGCGAGGGGGGCTGCACCACACAACCGTTGGGGGCGATGAAGGCGACGTGCCGGGGGGCGTCCGTCAGCTGGCGGGCGCAGCGGGCGGTCAGGTCCGGCGGCGCATCCGGGTGCACGGACAGGGTCAGCGCGCCGGTGGCCGGATTCCAGCGGGCCACGGCGTGATAGCGGCGGAGCAGGGCGTGCGGCAGCACGCGGGGCTTGGCGCTGCGGATGCCGAAGCGCGGCAGGCCGTAGGTGTAGGCCAGAAAGCCGAGGGCGATGTCGTGGTCGGCACGGGCGGGCTGCCAGGGAAGGGGAGACGTGTCGCGGGTGGGCGTGACGGTATGCGTACCTGCGGGAGTCGGCAGGCCGAGGAAGGCGGCCAGCGCGGCGTCGGTGTGCGGGCCGGGTTCATGATCCGGGGGAAGAGTGTCGGACGCGGGATCGCCCAGGCACAGTTCCTGACGCGGGCCGATGCCGACGAGACAGCACGGGCCTTGCGCCTCGCCACCGGGCCAGACCGTCCAGCCGGGGGGCATGGCGGTGTGGATGTGGGGGGCGCCGGTTACGTCGGCGGTGCCGGAAGGCTGGCCGGATGGGGCGGCGCCAGCACACGGGGCATCCGCCCCGTCTGCATCCCCGTGACCGGGGTCGGGGTGACACAACAGCAGGTCGGCGCCCTGCCGGGCGCAGGCCAGGGCGAAGGACGCGAAGACGTCGGCGTCAGCGCAGGCCGAGAGCATGCAACGCATGGCGTATCCACCACACCCCGTCCGGGGTGAGGAACGATTCGGGGTGAAACTGGTAGCCCAGCAGGGGCAGGCATTGGTGCCGGGCGGCCATGACCACGCCTTGCCCGTTGCGGGCCAGCACGCGCATGCCCGCGCCCATGGCGGACAGGTGCAGCGAATGGTAGCGGGCCACGGTGCGGACCTGCCCGGCGTAGTGCAGCGTGTCCGGCTTGCCGTGCACGCACCCGGGCAGCGGCGCGGTGACCCCGCCGAAATGGGCGTTGATGATTTGCAGGCCAAGGCAGATGCCCAGCACGGGGACCGGCACGGGGCAGGATTGGACACACGGGAGAGATGCCGTGGCGGTGGGCGCGGCTGCGGACTGGTTGGGGGACGGACCGGCGGTTGCGATCTGCTCGGCAGCCTGCTCGGCGGACGAACCGGCGGCCTGACCAGCGGGCGAATCAGCAGGCGGGTGGGCCTGCGCCCCTCCATCCGCTGCGTGCGGTTTGTGCACCCGCGTGACCTCGCCGCCCAGCAGCGGCGCGTACTGCGGATATTCCTCCGGCGTGCCGGGGCCGGGTGAGATTACCAGCAGGTCCCAGTGGGTTGCGGGGGCTGCGGGGGCCGGGCCATCGGTCGCATGGGGCCAGCCGTCCGTGACCGCATCCAGCCGATCTACCGGGACTACTGTGGGCACACAGCCGGTGGCGGCCACCAGCAGATGTTCGAGGTTGCGCGTGAAGCTGTCGTGATTGTCGGCAAGCAGGATGCGCATGCGGTGGTGGTGCGGCGTCCGGTGGTGCCGGGCCGGGCTACCCCTCCATCCAGATGATGGACGCCTGCCGTCCGGTGGTGGCGGCGCGGCGGTAGGAGAAGAAGTCGTCGGGCAGGGTGTGGGTGCACAAGTCCAGCCCGTAGATGCGTTCCGGCAGCAGGCCCGCCTCGGCAAGCTGGTGGCGGGTCAGCGTCCACAGGTCCATGGTGCGGCTGGCCGAGCGGAACCAGCGGGCGAAGTCCTGCCCCCATTCCGTGGCGAAGTTGACGAATTCCGCCGCCGCCGGGCCAAGGCTGGGGCCGCGCACGGCCAGCACCTCGCGCGGGGGAAATCCGTAGCGCTCGCAAAAGGCGCGCACGCCCGATTGCGGAAAGCCGATGCGGTTGCCCCGCCACCCGGCGTGCAGCGCGGCCACGTACTTGCCGCTTTCATGCGCCAGCAGGATGGGCTGGCAGTCCGCCGTCTTGATGACCAGACCCACGCCGGGGCGCGAGGTGGCAAGGCCGTCGGCCTGGGCCACAGGGGTTGCGGCCAGCGCGGCGGCCAGTTGCACCGGTTCCGGGTCGATGATTAGGGCATCGCCGTGTACCTGTTTGGCCTCCACCCATTCGGACAGGTCCAGGCTGGCGGCCAGGGCTGCGCGGTTGGCGGCCACGGCGGCGGAGTCGTCGCCCACCTCGTAGGAAATGTTGCCCCCGGCCCACGGACCATCGGAGATGCCGCCGCGTCGGGTCTGGAAGGCGCACTGCACCCCCGGCACGCCCGGAAAGGCGAAGCGGATGCAACGCGGGGTTACGTCATCGGGATTGGCGGCGGGGGCGCCGGTACGGGAAAGCGGCGGAAAGGCCAGCGACGGGGTGGTTACAGCCATGTCAGTCCCTCCTCGGTGCACAGTGCATGGACGGGGCGGTCCCATGGGGCCACGGGCAGCGCCGGTACGATCTGGAACGCGTAGGCCAGCCCCACCAGCGCGGTGCGGGCCATGGCCGGGTGGGCCAGGAATCGGTCGTAGTAGCCCGCGCCGTGGCCAAGGCGGTTGCCTTGCCGGTCGAAGGCCACGCCGGGGATGATGGCGAGGTCTGGCGCAAAGGCGGACGCATGGCCGGGCTCGGCATTCATGTCGATGGCCGGGCAGCGGGTGGGGTCCGGTTCCGCGATGCCGTAGCGTCCGGGTTTGAGGTCCGCCGCGCAGGCGCAGGGGGCCAGGCACATCTCGTTGTCGCAGTTGGCGGTGGGGACGGCGGCGCCAGTTGCGGAGGGTGCGGGGCCGGTTGTGGGGGACGTGGGGGACGCGGGGGGCGCGGGGGACGCGGACGCAGGCGTCACGCAGCGCGGCAGCAGCACCTGCTTGCCGTCCGCCCAGGCGGCATCCAGCAGGCGGGCGGTGGCGGTTTCGTTGCGCACGGCCACGTACAGCAGCACCTGTCGGGCGGCCTGCCATGTCGGTGACGCCAGCAAGGCATTTTGCGCGGCATCACCCAGGCGGGCGGCCTCGTCGGGGGGCAGCGCGGCGCGGCGGGCCAGCATGGCGTGGCGCAGGGCCTGTCGGGCTTCGACGTCTGGCGGGGTTGGGTGCGTCATGTGGGGTGCCGGGGCAAGTTTCAGGGTGTGCGCTGCCTGGTGTTGGGGAACCGCAGGGGCCGAGAAATAATGAAGCAGCCCTGAAGCGGACTTACTGGCGCTGGCCTTTCACCGCCGGTCAGTCCGCATGCCTTGCCGCAGCGGCGTGGCGGGTGGGCGGGGCCGCTGCGGCCTGCGGAGAGTTTTGTCAGGTGGCGGGTGCGTGGTGTAAAGTGCGGACGCGGGCGGCGTCCAGCTGACAACCGAGCGGCAATCGGGCCGCAATCAGGCAGCAACCCCATTTCATACGCCCTCTCCGTCGCGCAATCTAACAAGGAAGGCATCGCATGCAAAGCGCACCCTACTGGATAGCGTTCGGCGACATCCACGACGACGTTTCGCCCATCTCGGACATTCCCGGCCTGTCCGAGGCGGCGGGCGTGATCATTACCGGGGACATCACCGTGGTTGGCGGCGTGCGCCAGGCCGAGCGCGTGCTGTCGGCCATTGTCGCGCGCAACCCGGCCATCCACGCCCAGATCGGCAACATGGACAAGGCCGAGGTGACCGACTGGCTGGACGGGCGCGGCTGGAACATCCACCGCGCCGCGCGCGAACTGGCCCCCGGCGTGGGCCTGCTGGGCGCGGGCTATTCCACGCCCACTCCCTTCGGCACGCCCAGCGAGGTGCCGGAAGCGCGGCTGGCCGAATGGCTGGACGCGCTGCGGGCCGAGGCGGGCCGCTGGTCCCGGCTGGTGCTGGCCGTGCACACCCCGCCCAAGGACAGCCTGTGCGACAAGCTTGGCAACGGCGCGCACGTGGGCAGCCCGGCGGTGCGGGCGTTCATAGAGACGGTGCAGCCGGACGTGTGCCTGTGCGGGCACATCCACGAATCGCGGGCGGTGGACCGCATCGGCCGCACCGTGGTGGTGAACCCCGGCGCGCTGGGTGCGGGCGGCTACGCCGTGGTCAGCGCCCCGGAAGACGGCCCGCTGACGGCGGAACTGAAGGTGCTGCGGGGGTAGCAGGGCGAGATTTGAAGAGCGGACGTGCCGGTTTGCCCGGTGAAACGACGGGGGGCTGGCGGACAGCGCCGCCAGGTCTGCGCGAAAAAGCAGGTTCCCGCGAAATTTTTATCCTGCTGTGTCGGCGTGTTGTTCTTCTTCTTTGATGTTTCTCCAGTTTTCTGTTGACACCGGGTGGCTGCGGGCATACTTCTAACGACCCGACGGCAAGGCCCAGCCCACGCCGCCGGATCCGAATTCCGCAGGTGACGCGGGGTGGAGCAGCTCGGTAGCTCGTCGGGCTCATAACCCGAAGGTCGTCGGTTCAAATCCGGCCCCCGCAACCATATTTGAAGGCCTCATGAGGAAACTCATGGGGCCTTCAATTTGTTATGAAACGACGGTTTCATAATAGCAGTCATCCGCTAGTCTCAATAGGATAGACTCTGGTTTGAGATCTATCGTTGTGTCTTTTAGTGCGTTTTTTGTATTAATTTGTCTTTGTGCTGATATTCTGTAGTAGTGAATTGTTAATATTAGTAGTGCTCCAAGTGAGTTTATGGCATTTTGGAGCGTTGCTTTATTAAAGTTTGTGTCGCGTTCATGTTTGACTTTTTGATGATCGTTCCACCATGCGGGATTTTCCCCGTGCTTCCATTTCTTCCATGGGATAAATGTGAGACCGTATCTGTGCATAAAAACTTGTGTGTCTGCTATTCCAGGTATTAAATCTATTACGTCGTCTCTGTATGTGTTTATGCCAGCGTATTTTTTTTCTTGGTTTACTTTTTTGCAAAGCATTTTTGCTACAGTATCAACTTCGGATGATGTTGTTAAAAGTAGATGTGCAAGAGCAATTGAATATGTACGATAATTCGAATCTGAGAATTCAATATATCTTGAAATTGTCTCTAGATCTCGCTCTAGTGCTAAGAAGTAGTTCCAGTGTATGTTTCCACCTGTTGTTGTAATAGCCATGTTCTGTGGCGCTCCTTTTAATTGGTATTGGCGTTGCTACTGGTGGTATGTTTGTGTTGCGGAATGAGTAAAGGATGCACGTTGTGATGAAGCTTGGCAATTATTTAGCGATATGCAATGCTGCGTGGTGGTTTGTTGAGGCTGCTGGGCACATTTAAGAAGGTAAATAGCTATGTTGCGTAGGGGGAGCTTGGGATGGGATTATTTGTTTGCTCACCGGTGAGGTCCCCTTGCCCCTGCGGCGAATCTCTCCTATATTCTCCGCACGAGGTGCGGTGAATGTGCCCTTTTATCCATGAATTTCCCGATTGGCCCGCCTTCCGCTGGGATAGCGAGCGCCTGGCCGCGCCGCTGGCTGCCGTGCGGCACCGGCAGGGGCGGCTTTTGGGGCGCATGGAAGCGCTCGGCTTTGCGTTGCGCGAAGAAGCCGTGTTGCGGACGCTGACCGAAGACGTGCTGAAATCCAGCGAGATCGAGGGCGAGGCTCTGGACCGGGAGCAGGTGCGCTCCTCCATTGCCCGGCGGTTGGGCATGGATGTGGGCGCGTTGCCGCCTGCCGACCGAAACGTGGAAGGCGTGGTGGAGATGATGCTCGACGCCACGCAGCAGTTCGGGGCTGCGCTGACCGAGGACAGGCTGTTCGGATGGCATGCCGCCCTGTTCCCGACCGGGCGCAGCGGCATGCGCAGGATTGGCGTGGGCGCGTGGCGTACCGATGCCACCGGCCCCATGCAGGTGGTGTCCGGCCCGGTGGGGCGCGAGCGGGTGCATTTCGAGGCCCCAGCCGCCGCCCGGCTTCCCGCCGAAGCAACGGTATTTCTGGACTGGTTCAATGGCGGGCCGCCGCTCGACCCGGTGTTGAAGGCAGCCGTCGCACACCTGTGGTTTGTCACCCTGCATCCGTTCGACGACGGCAACGGGCGCATGGCCCGCGCCATCGCCGACATGCAGCTTGCCCGCGCGGAGGGCAGCCCTCAACGCTTCTACAGCCTGTCCGCACAGATACGGCAGGAACGCAACGCCTACTACGCCATTCTGGAAAAGACCCAGCGCGGCGACATGGACGTTACCGGGTGGGTGCTGTGGTTTCTGGAGTGTCTGGACAGGGCCTTTGACGGCGCGGAGCGCATTCTTTCCACGGTGCTGCGCAAGGCACGGGTATGGGACGTGCTGGCCGGGCAGCCCCTGAACGAGCGCCAGCACAAGGTCATCAACCGGTTGCTGGACGGGTTCGAGGGCAAGCTGACCACGTCCAAGTGGGCGGCGTTGGCCATGACTTCACCCGATACGGCCCTGCGCGACATCAGCGATCTTGTGGCGCGCGGCATTCTGGTGAAGGACGCTGCGGGCGGGCGCAGTACCAGCTATTCGCTGGCGGAATTTGCCGACGGCTAAGCCGGTTGTGCATTGTGGCGATGCAATCATGAACGGACCTTACGGCAATTGCCGTAAGGCCTTTTCGTTTTGTCCCGGATCACCGCGGGGGCAGGGCTACGGTCTGCCATGGGCTGATGTGCGCCGTGCATTGCGGATGGCGTGCGGGCAACGCATGCGCATCACCGGCGGACAGGGCTGAAGAGGAAATCGTCCGCCGCCAGCCCGAGGGCCGCCCACCCCGTAGCCAGCCCTGCTGGACAATGCGCACAAACCTTGTAAAAATGCGTTGCTGATTCGTGGTGCGAACGAGCATGCACCTTCCCCGTGCCTGTTGTTTCGGCATGACATCCAACCCTCGCGTTTGCAGGCCACGGTCGCCATCCATGCCCCCCAATAGTACCCTGCCGGATTCGCAAGCACTGCTCGACGCCGTGCTTGGCGGCTTTCACGCCCTGCTGCTGGAAAATGGCGACGGAATCACCCATGATCCCGTACGCGGCAAGCAGCGCGCCGAGATTCCCGCCGCCTGCCTGTTCGCCCTGTGCGCAACCGGCAGGCACGATGCCCCCGAAGCCGAACAGTGCCGCCGCCTGCTGCTCTGCCTGCGCAACCGCGAGGGGCTGTGGGACGAGATGGCCTATGGCCCGGACGACGAGGCCGTGGGGTTCTACGGGTTGGTCACGACAGCCTACGCCGTGCTTGCTCTGGCTCGCCGGGCGGCGGCAGCCAATGACAGGACGGATATTCCAGCCCTTGTCGCCGCGTGCGATGCCATCTACGGCACCGAGAACGACGGCACCCTGGTCAAGGCCGCGCACAACAGGAGCGCGGTGCTGAATACCAATCTTCTTGGCGCGCAGGCCCTGATGGCCGTGGCCCACATGCTGCCGCAGGCGTCGAACCGCCGCCGCATGTACACGGGCCTTGCCGAACGCGTCATCCGCAGGGCGCTCGGCTATCAATCTCCCCGAGGCTTCTTTCCGTACCACTTCGAAAGCCTGGCGGTGCCCATACTGTACCAAGCCATGGTGACGGCGCAGCTGCGCCAGTTGCTGCACTATTTCCCGCAGCCGGTGCTGCGCCTTGCCGTCCGGCAGGGGGGGCGCGCCCTGCGTTCCGTGTTCAATGCATCTGGTGATATCCTGTGGGACCGGGCCAACAATCACGACAAGCGCGGCGCCATGTGGGCCCATACCTTTGCGCTGGCTGCCCTTGACGGAGACGATGGCCTGCTGCCCGCCATTTGCGAGAAGCTGTCCGCCAGCATGCGCGATGGCCTGTTTGTCGGCGTGGAGGGGGCAACGCAGCCTGACCCGTTCTACAGTGCCTGGATGAGCTTCGGCCTTGTCTGGTCGCTGGAAAAGCCCGCCCTTGGCCTGGTCGTGTCGCCGGGCCTGATGCTGCGCCGGGCCTGGCTGCTGGTCGAATACTGGTGCACGGCGCTGTCCTTCGTCGGGGCGTATGCACTGCACCGCCTGCGCGCGTGGGTATTTCCCTGCGGCACGCTGGAAAATCGCCGATGGAAGTAGGCGCCACGCGGCAACTCAACGCGGGATATCTGTATGACAACCCGCTCACCGTACGCCTGCTGCGCACCGTCGATGCGATGCTGCGCCTTGTGCCACGCGCACGACGCACCCTTCCGGAGCGGGTGGAGCGGATACTGCTGATCAAGCCGGACCACCTCGGCGACGTGCTGATGACCGGCAGCATCGTCCCCGTGCTGGCGGCCCGCTACCCGGACGCCCGCATGGACCTCGTCTGCGGCTCGTGGACGCGTGATCTTGTCGAACGGCTGGAGTGCTTCGGGCGTATCCACGTCGTGGATCACGTCCAGCTCAACCGTGGGGGGCAGGGCCTGGCGGCAAAGCTGTGGCGCTTCCTGTCCACATGGGGGCAGGCGTTGCGGCGCATCCGTTCCGAGCGCTACGACCTGTGCCTGTGCCTGCGTCCGTTCGGGGGCAACCTGATTTCCCTTGCAGCGCTTTCCGGCGCGCGGTTCACGGTCGGACACGGCACGGCAGGGGGTGCCCCGTTGCTGGACGCGGTGGCATGCTGGACACCGGGCCTGCACGCGGTGCAGCACCACCTGGAAGTACTGGCCGCGTGCGATTGCCACGCCGACTTCCAGGCCCTGCGCTGTCTGCCCCCGCGTGGAGCGCGCGAGGAGGATGTGCGGCGCATCCGTGATGCGCTGGGCATCGGGCCTTGCTATCACGTGATCATTCCCGGCAGCGGCGGCGCGTCGAAAATGTTCCCGCCCGACTTCTGGCGAACCCTGGCCGAGGGCCTGCCCGGCGACTCCATAGTTCTGTGCGGCTCGCCGGAAGAACGCGCCCTGTTCGCGCCCATTGCCGGGGCAAGTCCCCGCTTCGTCAATGCGGCAGGAACGTTCGCCCTGCACGAACTGCCCCTGTTCTATGCGGGCAGCGCATCGGTGCACTGCACGGATTCCTTCGGCGCTCATCTCGCCGCGCTTTCCGGGGCGGACACCACCGTCTACTACAAGCCAGAAGCGGACATAGCGGCCTGGCACCCCCTGGGTGACAGATGCCGGGCCGTGGTGGTCAGGGAACAGCATGCCCCTGCGACATGATCTTTTCAGGATACGCCGCAAGCTCGGTTCGTACCTGTTCCGGGGCCTGTACCCGGTAGCGCCGCGCCGCGCCTTCTCCCCCGCCATCTTCGAGGAGGAGCTTCGGCGCGAACCCGTGGCCCCCGCTACGCCCACAGGGTCGGCCCCCTCGCCCCTGCTGATCAGCTTTGACGACACGTCGCTGCTCGACGGCAGCCGGGGTACCTGCGACACCGGTGGCAACCCCGACGGCGAAACCTGGCGGCTGTTCCGGGCGTTCGCGGACGAACACCCGCAATTGCGCCACACGCTCTACTTCGTCCCCAACCCGCGCTATCGCCTTGTGCCCGATGTTTCGGACATGCTGCCCGACGGGGTGTTTTCCGTGGCACACCACGGGGCAGGCCACCCCCTTGTCGCGGCCTTGCAGGAAATGGAACGCCGGGGAACGGTGGAGGTGGCGCTGCACGGCTACGAACATGTGCGGGGCTGGCCCCTGGACTATTACGCGGCCTACGAATTCGATTTCATCGATGCCGCCAGGGCGGCACGGCTGGTGGCCCAAGGGTATGAAGAATTGGGGCGCTTTTTCGACATCCGTGGTTTCAAGCCGCCAGCATGGAGCGCCGGGCAGCTCCGGGGTGACTGCTACCTGGCCGATGTCGTCGCGGAATCCGGGCTCTTCCACTATGCATCGCTCTCCAGCCCTTCCAACGGGCTGAACTATGCGAGGCATGCGTGCAGTCACATCCATCCCGGTCACCGGGGCAGTTGCGTGCTCATCCCGCAGAATTTGTCGATACTCTGGGACGAGGACTTTCTGCGCGACATGGTAGACCTGATTTGCGAACGGCGGGGCATCATCAATATCCAGCTGCACTTCTGCCCGGCCTCCGGCCTGATCCGGGACGGCCTGTGCGACGACAACCTTCGAAAACTGGCCCGCATCGCCCAACATGCCCTTGCACGAGGAGCGCGCCCGATGCTGACCCGCGAGGCGGCATGCGCCTGACATTCGTTCATCCCAATCTGGCGGAACGCGGCGGCGCGGAGCGCAAGATGCTGCTGATCATCGCGGAGCTGCTGCGGCGCGGCCACGATGTGCAACTGCTTGTGAACCGCTTCGTGCCGGAAACAACCTTTCACGAACTGCTGCCGGACGGCTTTGCCCCCACCGTGCTGCCGGGCCGCAAGCCCGTATGGTGCGCCCGCGTGCTGGCGCACCTGCTGCGCACACCGCCGGACGTCACGGTGGCGCACAACCATCCCGCGCAATTCCCCGTGGGGCTGTTCGGCCTGCTGCATCCGGAGTCGGCCCGCGCCTGGATCTGCAACGAGGTCATGCCCATGCTGGCCCCCCGAAACGGCATGGCCTGGAAGGCGTTCTACGCCGTGGACAAGGCCCTGGTGCGGCGCTTTGGCCGATGCATCGTGAATTCTGGCTTTACCGCCGAAAGTTTCCGCAGCTGGTACGGCGGCGAACCGGAGCGCATCTATTCCGGCGTCCAGTTGTACGAGGAGATCGCCCCGACAATCACCGACGATGCGCCATGGATGGGGGGGCTGCCCGAACGCTTCATCCTTGTGCTCTCACGGCTGGAGCATCACAAGAACCTGCGCTTTCTGGAGACGATGGCCGAGGCTCTGGCAGGCCTGCCCATCGTCGTCGCTGGCCGGGGCCACGATCAGGACTATGTGGCCGACCTTGCGCAACGCATGCCCGGTGTCACCTATCTGGGTGGAGTCAGCGAGCCGCAGAAGTTCCATCTTTACCGCAAGGCCTCCGTCTTTGCCTTCCTGCCCACCGCCGAACCCCTCGGGGTAACCACCATGGAGGCCATCGGGGCGGGTACGCCGGTTGTGGCTTTCAACTCGGGCGGCCCGCGAGAGGTCATTCTTGACGGGCGCAACGGATCGCTGTGCGATACCGAAGACGCGTACATCGCTGCCCTGCGGCAGTGGCTGGGTGCCGGTGCCGCAGCGCGCGATGCGGAAGATTTTGAAGGCTACATCCGCAAGAACTTCAGCAACGCGGTGATGGTCCGCCGGTTCGCGGACTGCATCCTGGGGCTGAGGGGCGTACCGGCATCGCCATGATGGCGCGAGCGGCAAAGCGCGTGGGGGTCAGCCCTCGAGTTCGGATTTTGGTCTGAAGACATACAGGCTGTGCTGTGCGTTTCCGAACAGGCGCAACCCCAAGGAAAGCATGATTTTCAGGATGTTTTTAACGGGGGTGTTCCGGTGCATGTCGAATGGAAAGCTATCGACTGGTGACATGCATCGTTTCTCCAGAACCCAGTGTTCGGAAAAATCTTCCTCGGCAATGTTCCATGCAGGGTCGATGTTTTTCTTCAGTTTGTTGTACAGGGATTTCTGGTTGTCCACTTCGACCAGCAGTCTTGTTCCTGGCCTGCTCAGGCGCGAAAGTGACCGGAAAAATTCGCGCTTGTCTGGAACATATCCGATCACGAACACCAGAAGGATTATGTCCATCTGCGGCATGTCTTTGATGCTTTCCGAAATATTCAATGCGGGAAAGAGCTCGCGCCCTTGTGCGGCGTATGGTGCCGAAGGCTCATAGGCGTAGATAGCGTCTTGCGGTGCGATGCCTTGCTCAAGAAGATATCCCGCGAGTGAACATGACCCGGCGCCGTAATCCAGAATGCGCTTTCCGGAAAATCCCTGTACTATCTTTTCGTAGCAGCGCAGCCTGAAATATGATTGAATATATCTGGATACAATATGTCGGATTAGTATTGGTCGGCCAAGTTTGTTTTTTGAGATGAGGGGGGATTGCCCGTCATGAGCAACGCTTTTATGTGCCCATGCGGGCTCATTCAGATGCGGTGCATTGTCGATAAGCGCATTCTGCGGGGATGTGGCGCACGGGAATGTCATGGTGCGTGTCGTGTGGGTTGATAGGTTGCCACGATGCATTTTGCGATGTTTGATATTCGCCAGCATGGTATCGCGGTGTGGCACGCGAGGAACTTTTTGCTGTCCAGAATGGTGCGGCATGCCACCAGCAACGCGCCTTGCCGACCGTCGTGGATGGGTGTTAATTCGATAGTCGATATCGTGAAATAGATTATTAGGCAAGGGCCAATCTCCGCGCGGGATCCGCACAGGGCTTGTGCAGTCGGTGCTGGCGTACCGCCAGCTAGTCGAGTTTGGCTGGTGTTGGGTTGGGCCGAGTCTTGCTGGCGGGTAGTCGTGCGTTGCGCTGGTATGCGCGGGCGTCCGGGGGCACGGCATTGGTGCTGGAAGTGCGAGAGTGTTCTCCCGCCCCTCATCCGGAGAGGCTCCGCCAGCGGGCGGGCAAGGGGGGGGGCTGTCGGATTGCCACGGTGTCGCAATCGAATTGGGAGCGTTAGTCCGCAGTAATGCCGCTGTGCGCAGGGGGGCCTGCTCGGGCTGGGTTGGCGGCCGCGCACGCGGAATGTTCCGGGCTAATCTTGATGGTGCGTGGGTGCTGGCAGGCGGACGCGCTGTCTTGCCTGTGGCGATCAGCTTGCGTCGTGCCGCAGGATGGGGGGGCTGGTTGTCCGTGACGCCCGCCCCGGCCTGTCGCTGCGGCCTCCGGTGTCCTGCGCCTCGTGCCCTTGCGCGGACAAGGGGGCCATGCACGGCACGGCGCCAGGCTTGGCCGAAGCGGACACAATGCCGCCCCGAGGATGTGCGGGAGGAGTGGCGAGCGCCGCTTGCTTCCGGTTGTCTTGCAGCTGGAAGCAGCGTATGATTTTATGTGGGAATATATGGGAATGCTGTAATGCAAACACTCGTCGCACGAAGAAGTCACCTGCAACTCTTGCAGGTACATGAACCCCCGCTTACCAGCCATTCGATCAAGGTTCGGCTGCACTGGTCCGCCATGTCCTTCGGAACGGAGCACAACACGCTCGCCGGACAGAAGACGGGGGCCATTCTGAAGGCAGGGCATTACTGGCGCAAGGCGCTGGGCCTGCTCAGGCAGACCGGCTCTCCCGCGCGGGTGCTGGAGCGCTACGCCAAGCTCAAGCGAGGGCTTTCCCCGCTGGGCTACAGCGCCGTGGGCGAGGTCATTGCCTGCGGCAGGCGGGTCAACGTGCCATTGCCGCAGGGCACGCTGGTGCACGTGGGTGGGGAGTACGCGTCACACGCAGACATCGTCACCGTGCCGCAGAATTTCGTCTTTCCCTTGCCGGAGCAGCGCGGCCCCATCAAGCCCGCGCTTTCGCTTGCCACCATCGCCAGCGTTCCCATTCATGCGGTCCTGCACGCGCGCGACTGTCTGCCCACCTCCATGACGCCCTCTGTGCTCGTTGTGGGCGGCGGCATAATCGGCACCTTCGGGGGACTGTTCGCAACGTCAATAGGCTGTCGCGTGTCGCTGTTCGATACTGCCCCGACAACGCTGGCGGATGCCTTCCTTCCGCGCCGTTCAATGGGCGAACGCTACGACATGATTCTCGTGTGCACACCCTCCATGCAGGGCATAGAAACGCACCTGGAGGCGGCCAATGAGGGCTGCGTGTTGTCGGTTGTCGGCGAGACTCCGCTGCAGGTGGACCGGGGCACCCTGGAAGACAAGTACATGACGGTGCGCTTCTGCAAGAGCTTCGGCTACGGGCGCGGGAACAAGGCCTACGAATTCGGCTGCGCCGACGTGGATACTTCACGCTTTCCGCATACCCTGCGCGCCAACATTTCGCGCGGGCTCACGCTGCTTGATGCCAAGTCTTCCCAACTCGAGGGGCACATCAACATCATGTCTCCTGCCGATCCTCAGCCCAGGCACGATCAGGTTAACATCTTCAAGTGGAACAACTGACCCTGTCCCGCCGGGGGGGGGCGTGCGGATGCGGGCCACGCCAGAGTCATTCGGGCATTTTTCTGCCGTGCACAACGAGGGTGGCATGAACGATTACCTACAGGATTTCTATTCCAATGCAGGGCACCACATGTCGGAACGGCGCATGTCCATTCGTTCCGCGCATGTACGCAGAATGCTTTCGGGGTCTGGCCTGTGCAGCGCGGAACGGTGCATTGATATCGGCGGTGGTCTCTATTCATCGCTTGGCGCTGTCGAAGGACTTCGCGATGGGATATATATCGATATATCCAAAGAGTTTTGCGAAAAATATGAGAGTGTATACGACACGTATCATGCAGACGTGAATGTTGGACTGCCTCCGAAATTGCTGGATCGTGTCGGTGAGAAGAGTGTTGATATCGTTTTTTGTTTCGAGGTCCTGGAACACCTGTTCACGGCGGATCGACTTGTTGAAGACTGTATAGCTGTACTAAAAGACGGCGGTGTGTTCATATTTTCTGTTCCCAATGACATGGGGTTCTATTTGCGTCGCCTTGATGCCTTTTTGAAGGCATCTCCCTATGGCCACCATGGAAATCCTTTCTCCGAACAACACATACGATTCTTTAACTCCAGAAATATCATGAATTTTTGTTCCCAATATCTGGTTTCCGCAGCTGATGGTTCGCGGCAAAGGGGATTCGCGAGTATTAACCTTTCGGGAATCAACATGAATCTTTCCAGTGGGATCAGGGAAAGGCTTGGGCGCCCCCCGTTTGCAGATTTTCTCGCTGCCCGCTTCCCTCAATGGTTCGCAACGAATTTCCTGTGCTGCTGCATGGTGGGAACACGATGAGATCGCTGCTCATATACGGAACAGGCGGCTATATAGAGTCCATCGTCCTGCCTCGCATCCGCGCGAAGGTGCCGGATCTTCGCATCGCCGTGATGTCCAACAGGCCAGCCCACAGTGCCAACTTCGCCGCAAAGCAAGGTGTGGAGTGTCTGCAATCCCTGGCGGACATTCCGTCTTTCGACGCCTTCTTTCTGGCGTCATCCCCCCTGGATTATCCGGATTTCATGCGTGAGCTGCCGGACACTGCCCGGGTGTGGGTTGAAAAGCCCCTGTGCGAACTTGCTGAAGACGAGCTGAAGGCCATTGTCCAGGCGGGTGAACGATTCGTCGTGCCGCCCAATACGGGCATGAACAAGCGTCATCTGCCGGAGCTGGTCGAATTGGCAGGCATATCCGAAATTTCCGGAACAATTGACATGCGCCTCGAATACGCTCCGGCAATGGAGCATGGGGCGTGGCGCCAGTATCTGCTGCGTGGCGGCGTTTACTGGGCAGACGGCGTGCATGCCTTCGACCTTGGCCTTTTCCTGCTGGGGGATGAGGCGGGCATCAGCTTTACCCGCATGGATGCTGGCATGTGGGAGGCAGAGGTTGTATCGCCGAAAGGGCGCATCCGGGTGCGGGTGGGGCGCGAGGTGGAAGAGCGCACGGAATTGAATGGTACCCGCTGGCCCGCGCTGTGGTCGCCGGATGCGGGGCACAGATCGTTCGACGCCAATCTTGCCGGGTTTCTGGCGGGCGACAGCAACTGGCAGGCCGTTGTCGCATGCCATGAAAAAATGCTGAAGGCGTGTCTGGCCCGCATTGCGGCCAACGGCCCGGCGGGTGGCTATGCGGAACCGGGGAACTGGTAGCACATGTCGCACGCAGCCAGGCTTTCCGCGACAGTGCTCACCCGGGACAACCGCAGGACCATTGCCGACACCGTCAATTCGCTCAAGGGGGTCGTTGACGAGCTTGTCATCGTCGATGACAACTCGACGGACGGCACGTTGGAAATCATCCGTTCGCTCTGGCCCGACGCCCGCATATTCACCCGCGCCCTCGCGGGCGACTTCGCCGCGCAGCGCAACTTTTCGCTGGAGCAGTGCACGCGTCCCTGGGCGGTGATCATCGATTCCGACGAACATCTCGACGCCACGCTCGCCTCGGCCATCCACAAGGCGGTTTCCGGCGAGTCCGCATCGTCGTTGTACAATTGCCGGCGGATCAACAGGAATTTTTCCCGTCCGACGCGCGTTGCCCTCGATCGACCGATCCTGATGCGAACATCACTCAGGTTTCTCGCGGCAGTGCACGAACATGTTCCGGGACCGATGACCATGCTTGAAGGCAACCTGCACCACGATTCATGGGCGGGTGTTGATGACTTCGTGCACGACCTTAACGTATATTCCGGGCGCAAGGCCGACCTTTGGATCAGCGAGGGGCGCGACTATGCCGTGCCCCACATCGTGCTGCGGCAGCTGGCGGCTTTTTTTTATCTTTTCTTCAAGCGTTACATAGGAGAGGGGCGGTTTCTGGGGGGCTGGAAGGGCCTTCTCTACTGCCTCTGCTGGAGCGCCGAAGAGCTTTTCGCGGCCATGAAATACATTGAGCGCCGCGAAAATGCTCCCCGTAACTAATGCACCGCATCTCGCGGTCTGAACATCTGGGCGTCATGACCTGTAAGAACAGCAAACTGCATGTTGCCGTCTGGGGCCTTGGCTACGTGGGCTGCGTTGCCACAGCCTGCCTTGCGGAACTGGGCCACAGCGTGAACGGCGTCGACGTGGATCCCAACAAGGTGCGCCTGGTCAACCAAGGCTTGCCTACCATTGTCGAAAAAGACATCGATGCCCTGATGGCGAAAAACAGGAGGGCCATTTCGGCCTGCGAAAGCGCCCCTCCCACCCTTGATGGGATGGACGTGTCCCTTGTCTGCGTTGGCACCCCCAACGCCTTCGACGGCAGCCTCGACCTGTCGATCCTGTTCAAGGTGGCCGATACCATCGCCTCCAAGTTGTCTTCGCAGGGCAAGTACCATGTCGTGGCCATTCGCAGTACGGTTCCCCCGGGCACCTGTGACCTTGTTGCCCAGATAATGGAACGTGTTTCCGGGCTGCAAGCCGGGCGCCACTTCGATGTCGTCGCCAATCCGGAATTCCTGCGGGAAGGCTCGGCCGTGCAGGACTATTTCCATCCCCCCTACACCGTTGTGGGCACCAGGGGAGAATCGCCCGAAGCGCTGGCGGTGATGCGCCGCCTTTACGAGGATCTGGACGCCCCATTCCTGGCGACGGATGTTCGTGCCGCCGAACTCATCAAGTTCGTCAACAATTCGTGGCATGCGCTGAAGATCAGTTTTGCAAACGAAATAGGCAACATTTGCAAGAGATCCGCCATTAACGCCCGCGAGGTGATGCACCTCTTCTGCCAGGATGCCGTGCTGAACATTTCGCCGTACTACCTCAAGCCGGGGTATGCATTCGGTGGTTCCTGCCTGCCCAAGGATCTCAGGGGGCTGCAAGCCCTCGCGCGCAGGGCAGAGATCGTGACCCCCGTACTGGACAGCATCGAACCATCCAACAATCGCCAGGTGGAGCAGGCCTTCAAGCTTATCGCCGCGCTGGGGAGACGTACGGTTGCATTCCTTGGTGTCAGCTTCAAAAGCGGTACGGACGATGTGCGCCTGAGCCCCAAGCTGTCACTGTGCCACAAGCTGATCCGCAACGGGTACACGGTGCGGGTGCATGACGGCAACGTTTCCCGTTCCCTTGCAGAGGGTATCAACCACAAGTTTCTGCTTTCCAGGCTGGAGGAGGCCGCGCCGCTGTTGCAGGAGACCCTGTCCGACGCGCTTTCAGGGGCTGAATTGGTGGTCCTCGCCAACAATGAGCCGGAATATGGCAAGCTTGCCGAATTGCTTCGCCCCGAGCAGTTTCTTTTCGAACTGGAACGACTGCCCTGCGGCGTTCCTTGTCCAAGGGAGGGTATCTGCTGGTGAAGGATACACCCTACAAGAGTGATATCGAGTCGTACTGGGGGGCGCTGTGGCAAAGCCAGGTGTACGGGCTCAATCCCTGTGACAAGGTAACGCGGTTCAAATTCGCCCGTTTTCTCAAGCCGGTGCTTGATGATTTGCCCCGGAGCGCCAAGTTGTGTGAGCTTGGTAGCGGCAACTGCCAATGGTTGATGTTGTGCAGGGCCTATCGCCCCGACATACAACTTTTCGGCATTGACTTGACGAGCACGGCAGTTGCGATAGGTAGCAATGCAGGCGTGTGCATGACACAGGCCGACATCCGTGACATCCCCCTGCCCGATGGTGCATTTGATGCGGTATACAGCTGGGGAGTGATTGAACACGTGGATGAGACAGCCCAGGCCCTTGCTGAGCAGTATCGCCTGGCAAGCCGGTGGGTGATAGTGGACGTGCCGAATAAATGTTCCTTGCCGGCACTGTCCATAGCCCGGGATGTGAAGGCGCGTGGACTCTCGCCGTATGAATATATGGTGGAGCACGGGAAACAGTATTCTCCGCAGGAATTCAGGTCGCTGGTGCAGTCGGTGGTGCATGAGGGTGACGATTGCACGTTCATGTGCAACTACCACGTGTTGCCCCACGCCAAAGGCCTCCGCCAGTATCTGGACCCCGTGGTGCCCGATTGGCTGCGCAGCCGTTTGGGCCAAAACGTAGGCGCCGTTATCCGAAAGGGTGGCAAGAGTCGCGCATGACATATCCGCTGATTGCCATCCATCGTGGCCGAAATGCCAAGGTGTCCATGTTTTTCAGGTCGGTCACGGATGTCGACTACAACTTCGATTTCCGAGGTTTTGCGGGCGGGTCGAAGCTCAACCCGTTCTGGCTCTTGCTGAAGGCGTGGATCACCTCCAGGGAAATTCCGGAAGCCAGGGCATATCTGGTTGAAGGCGGCATGCTGTTCTGGGTGGGGTGGTTTCTGAAGCGACGCTACCCGAATTCCCGTCTGCTGCTTCGCATTCCCGAGCCCGCATTCTGGCTGTCGCCGCTGAAGGGGCGCCTGCAACGGGCCTTCTATCGGTTCAGGATGCGCTGCATGCGCGATTCCGTGGACTGGCTTCTGCCAGAAAGCAGGATGGTCGCCGCGGATGCGCAACGCGAGGCAGGCATTCCGGAAGACAGAATTGCGGTGCCCCCGCACTGCCTGACCTACATTTCCGCTCCCGAAAGATTCGGTCCCTTGCGCGATATCCGGAGAGGCGCAGTGGTTGCCTTTGTGATAGACCGGCCACAGGATGCCGGGTACGTCAAGGGGCTGGATGCGGCCATTGCCGCATGCAGGGCCCTGCACCGCCGAAGGGGGGATGTCACGCTTCTGCTTGCGGGGGCTGGTACGCAATATCTGGAGGTGGACGAGCCCTGGATACAGTGCCTTGGGCACGTTCCCATCGAAGAAGTCTTCGCGCGGGCCGCGCTGTGCATTGCGCCAGCGCGGTATGACGCCTTCGTCATTGCCGTGGCCGAGGCGGCGCTTGCCGGTACGATTCCCCTCGTCTCAAGCGGCGTAGGGGCAAAGGAGTGTCTGGAGGGAGCGCCCCGCTCACTTGTCGTGAACGGGCTTGACCCGGAAGAGTGGGCCACGCGCATGGAAGCCCTGCTGACCTTGTCCGACCATGATCGCGCTGATTTGCTAGACTATCTGTACGGGGCCTTTTCCGGGTTGACGCAGGAGCGCTGTCTCGCCAGCTTCAAGGGGCTTGTCAGTGGTGCGCTGAAGCAATTCGGTATTCAGCAGGATATTTCGTAACGTTCCACCCTCTGGCGCCGGAAAGGACAGATTGTGAACAAGAAGGTGCACATCGCGGACATTGGTGCCAGTGGCGGCTTGCACAAGCGCTGGAAGAAGTCGTTGCTGCCAGTGCACGCATATCTTTTCGAGCCGGACAGCGCAGCAGCGGCTGCGCTTGTTTCCGATCGCGACAGCACCGTTTTTCCCTTTGCGCTTTGGGATCGCGATGCAGATGACAATCCGTTCTATATGGCTCGCCAGGACTGTTCCACTTCATCCCTGTTGCGCCCGAACATGCCCCTGCTCGAACGTTGGCCCGACTCCGAGCGTTTCGAAACCGGGAACGTGGTTTCCATGCCAACGCGCACCCTGGATTCTCTTGCGGAAGAGGGGGTCATCCCTGCACTCGACATGCTCAAGCTGGACATCCAGGGCGCGGAGCTGGGTGTGCTGTCGCATGCCACGCGCCTTCTTCCTCAGGCCATAGGCCTGGAGGTCGAGGTCGGTTTCGTGGAAATGTATCAGGGGCAGCCCCTGTTCCGGGACATTGACGCATTTCTGTCCGGGCATGGATTCGAATTGTTCGACTTGCGCCGAGTCTGGTGGCAACGCAGAAAGCCGCGCTACTGTGCGCAGGCAAGAGGTCAACTGGCCTTTGGGGATGCACTCTACTTCCGCTCGCCCGAAAACGTGGCGACGCTTGCGGGTGGCAACCCCAGGATGGCGGCAAGCGCTTTCTGCATTTACGATTGTTATGGCTATTATGATTTGTGTCAGCGCTTGCTGGATTACCATGACATCTTCGAGCCGGCCGACCGCAAGCGATTTGCCGAATATCTGGCCGGAAAGTGCCGCTCACGCGTACCGCACATCCCTCTGGAGCGTACCGTGGAAAATGTGTGTATCAGGCTTTTGGACTTCGTTTTCCAGCGTACGCCTGCGCGGCATGACAAGATTCTGGGCAACCGCTTTTTTGATTAGTCATGGTCAAATCTGAAAGTATCTCGAAAGGACTTTTGAGTTCGTCAACAGCGCAAGTGGTTGCCAAAGTTTGCGGATTGCTGAGAAGTACGTTGACGGCCGTGCTTTTCGGGGCGGGGTTTCATGTAGACACCTACAATGTGGCAAACGCCATTGTAATGGTCGTCTTTCTTATTGGAGGAGAAAGCTTCAGCTACGCCGGTGTTCCCAGGTTGTCCCGCCAGTTTGCAAGAAATCAGGCGGATGCCTTTGGCGCGTTCACGCGTTCACTTTTTATCATCGCGCTTACCCTCGCCTCAGTGGGCTGGCTGGTGACTGAGGTTGCCTTTCCGTACATCGCAAGCGGTGTTGCACCGGGCTACGCACACGACGAACACCATGCCTTGCTTGTCACTACCCGCTTGATGATTCCTGGGTGCATTTTCTTTCTTGCCGGTAAAGCGCTGGGTGCATCATTAAACGCGTCAAAGAATTACAGCATTTTTGCCATGTCGGAAGCTATCGCGTCATTGGCAATGCTCTTCTCTCTCTTTTTTCTTCGCGCAGTTCCGTATAGCCTCTCCGCTTCTTTCACGTGCGGGCAGGCTGCAGGGTTTGTTTTTTTATTTTTAAAGTCTTACAAGTTGCTGCATACGACACGAAGATTTCGCCTGCGTGCTTTTTTGCGTGACGTGAGATTTTTTTTAGGGGTGGCCTTGTCGTATCTGGCAATGTGTGCGCTGCATCCCATATTTCTTTTTTTTGAAAAAAGATTCGGCCTGCAATTGGGGACTGGCGTTTTAGCTGCCTTGGGATATGCACAGTTGGTCAGCGGTTCCATATCGTCCCTGCCGTCATTTGGCACTGTGTTTTTTCCAAAAATATCCGTGTCCTTAACACAAGAGACATTCAATCAAATATTGAAAGTCATCAGTTGCTATACAATACCAGCGTCAATTTTTACATATGTTTTTTCATACAATATCACCGACGCAATATTTGGGTATGGGAAAATGACTTCAGCAGAGGTGCTGGTTACAGCAAATTTTTTGGCCGTCCTTTCGGTAGTTGTATTCTTTGGAGCGTATGAGGCGATTATTCTTAGGTTTTTGTATGCGGCAAACATGACGCGGAATGCATTCGTGGGCAGATTGCTATCGTATGTTGTTGCTGTAGTGTCTCTACTGATTATGCACGATATGTTCATGCTAAAAAGTGAATTGGCCATATACTCAGGGATATTCAGCGCGACATCTGCCGTGTTTTTTTTCTACGTATTCATGATGACAAAGAGAATACGCATAGAGTCGTCAACTGTAATGTATGCAGTTGTGTTGGCCGCGTTGTCATTCGCCACGGGGGGGGCGGCAAAATTCATTGCCAACGCGTTGGGATTGGAAAAATTAGTGTTTCTGGTCTTTTCGTTTGTCGTGTACTCGGTTCTGACTTCAGGGCTGTTTTTGGTCGTCTCAAAGGACCCTCTTGTGATCGTGCTTAAACAACGCCTCGCGGGGTTTCTCGGTCGCAATTGACATCGTGCAGGCCTGCTCCTCCCCTCTTCTTTTGTCGTGCGCGCGAAATTGTCCAAAATCACAGCCAAAAGCATGTCATGATAGTAAAAATCTCGAATTTTTTTCAGGTACACAAGAGGAAGCTGGCCGCGCTGGCTGTTGTTGGAGCTTGCGATTCGCCGTTGGGCCTCAATGTCAAGCTGCAGGTTATTCCTTGGCTCATTGGCTGTGTATGGTTTGCAGCGTCAGCGACCCCTCCTCCGCTTGCGTTGTTGCTATTCCTTTCTCTTGGCTTTGTGCCCCTTCACGGCTTGGAGCCGCTTGTATGGGGCGCATATGTCACGGTTAAAACCGTTGGATTCTGGGGTTTCTCGTGCTGGCTGCGTACCTTGACTGCACGCGACATTATTGTTCCTTTAAAAATTATCCTGTGTGTTGCCATCCTGACATTCTTTGTTGCGGTTTTTTTCACTCACTCCGTTGAAACAAAGCATGTGGGGGATTTTAGTATCCCTCGGGTGGCTGGCATTAATCGGGGGGGGCTCCACAGCGCCGCAGTGTATGCCATGTTTTCTCTGGTTGCCCTCGCAATTGGGCTGAAGCGAACAGCCTTGGCGTTTGCTGCCCTTTGTCTCTTTGGTTCGTCGTATATGGCGACTATTGCGCTCGTATTGTCGGCAGGTATCATGTGCTGTAAGTCGCTAAAGGTTGCTCGGCTGGCCTCGTTGTTGATTCTTGTGGTGTCAATAGCGTATCCAGTATTTTCTTTTTTTTATGGCACGCTTCCTGAGAATATTCAGTGTCAACTTGTGTATGCATCTAATTCAAGAACACCATATCAGTATCTTTACACAAAGTACGGGACAGGCGAGTTCTTTGGTCACGGACACCAGAGGGAAAATGACTATCTCAGACATATTTTAGATAAGCCGGCTGCCAAAGAGTATATGGCCTTTATGTCGGAAAAGTATTCAATATATATCAAGCAAAAGAAAAATGAGTCTCAGGATGGCATTCAAGAGCAGGCGCAAGAGTATTCGCCGTATCTTGAATTTCTTACGCGTACAACGGCCCCTCACAATTTGTTGATCATGGTTCTTGTGCAGTATGGTATTTTTGGGTGTTTCGTGTTTGTTGCGATGCTAATTTTTTTGCTAAGAAGTATATGGAATATGCCGCAGTATGCGCATGCATTGTGGTTTTATGCGATTGCATACCACATTGTGAACGATTTTCATTATTTCATTTTTTTCTTTTCGCTAGGCGTATGCCAGATGGTGTTGTGGGAAGAAGGTGAGCCTAAAACATTGTGAGCTGCTATTTTGTGATGGCGAAGTGTGTTGTCATCCATCCTGTTGTTAAGTTCAAAAGCGTTTGTTTGGGCAGGTTGTGAAGTGTTTGTGTTTATTGCTGCGCAAATACAGTAGAATGCTGTCTGTAATGGGCACAATGGCTGTGGCACATGAAGACGGCATCTAGGTAGATTTTGGCAACGGGCTTTAACGTGCTGTACGTGAGCACATGTTTTCAAAGGCTAATCACCGCGTAAGAACGAACACGGCATTTGCGGGGTAATCGATGGACATGCGCGCCGCATACTGCTCTGCGGGCTGTCCTGCTACCGTCGCCCTACCTCCGGAACAACTTCACCACGCTGGTCAGGTTGGCATCGCCAAGGCCCTCGTCCATGCCGCGTTGGAACACCGCGCGTGCGGCGGCGATGGTGGGCGCGGCATCGGGCGAACCTGCGGCATCCAGCGCGTAACCGAAATCCTTTTCGATCAGTTCCACCGGAAACATCACGGGCGCCTCGCCCGAAAGCAGCGCGCCAATGGCTCGCTGGGCGTAGGGACTCCACACCGCCGTAGTGGCGATGATGTCCATGATCTTCTGCGCGTCCGCACCGTTGCGGCGCAGCATGCCGATCAGTTCGGCGATGACGGTCACCTGGACGCCCAGCAGGGCGTTGGTGGCCAGCTTGGTCAGCGCACCCGTGCCGATATCCCCTGTGTGGTTCACCGCGCTGCCCATGGCCAGCAGTACCGGCTCGGCTTTCTTGCAGGCGTCCGCGCTGCCGCCCACCAGAAAGATGAGCTGTGCGGCGTCGGCCTGCGGCAGCGACCCGGATACCGGGGTTTCCAGCAGGGTCACGCCCCGGCTGACGGCTTCCGCACCCAACTTTCTGATCCAGTCCACCGACAGCGTGGAACTGTCCATGGCGATGGCGTTGGGGCGCAGGCCCGCGAAGGCGCCGGTTTCGGCATCCAGCCAGACCCTGGCGGATGCCGCGTCGTCGCGCACCATGGCCAGCACGAAATCCGCCCCGGCTGCGGCTTCCCTGGGCGTTGCGGCCTGCGTGGCGCCCAGGGCCAGCAGCGGTTCCGCCGCCTTGGCGGTGCGGTTCCACGCAACTACCTGATGCCCGGCCTTCAGCAGGTTGGCGGCCATGCGCCTGCCCATGGCTCCAAGACCCAGTACGGCGATATGCGACATGATGTGCTCCTTGGTTGCGATGATGGTTGGCCGCCCCCATGTGGCCGATGTGGCCTGATCTGGCCTGATACGGCCCAATGTGAGGGGGACATGAACAGGCATGAGCGGTCGTGCCCGGTCGTGCCCGAACTGAACGGACGGGGCTAAGGGGGCTGACGGTAACGTACGCCCGCGCCGCGCCCGCCGCAGGGGACGGCGTCCTTCGTTCAGTATAGGACGCCTGACGCGTTTTACAATACGGAAGGCGGACCGTGCGGCCCTGTGTCCGCGTGAGCGGGAGGAGGAAGCCGTGCGGTCCGCCTTGTGTGCATGGGCGGGGCTAGGGGGGGGCTTTGGGATGGCAGGGGCGGGACCCGCCGTCTTTGGCGGGCGGGTGTCACGTGCGTCTCGCGCGGGCTGTCCCCCTAGGCCGCAGTCCCGCGGCGCCCGGCGGGCGGGGTGGGCGGGATGAGGTCCGCCCGTCGCGCGTGCCGTTCACGGTCGCGTAGGTGCTGGAGCAGGGCCAGGGCCTCTTGCGGGGGGCGCTGTTCCACGCGGCGATACTGGCGCCCATCCGGGGTGCGGGTAGCCATGCCAAGGTCGCATAGCCAGCGGCGCAGCAGGGCATGATCGCCGAAGTGATGGCAGGCGCGCAGGGCGTCGTCCATCTGGGTGCCGGTCAGCTCGTGCCCGGCGGGCAGACGCGACCACACCCACCACAGGCAGAGCCGTTGCAGGCTGACCTTGCCCGGCCAGCGGGCCAGCAGCCCATCCGGCCCGAAGTGGCGGGCGGCGCGTTCCACGCGGCGCAGGTCCACAGGCTCTTCCTGGGCGGCAGGCTCTGGCGCGGCAAGGCGCTCCAGCCGTTCCTGCGCCGCGAACTGGGCGCGATAGTGTTGGAAGTTGCGGTAGCCCACGGCACGGACCAGCATGTTCAGCAACTGGACATGGCTGACATGGCTGACGGGGCTGACTGGGCTGACTGGGCCGGGGGCGCGGTGGCTTGTGCGGGCCGGGCCGGATGCGCCGGATGTGCCGGATGTGGGGAAGGCTCCCGGTGCGTCAGTGGCACAAGGCACGCCGGGGGCATTAGCGGAAACGCGCGCGGCATCACCGGCAGAACAGACAGTGGAGCCGCCAGTGGCATCGTGGGCGGGGCTGCCGCAGGCATCGTCAGCCGGGTGGGCACCACGGTCTGCCAGTTGCGACGACATGGCACAAGCCGCCAGTTCGCGTTGCAGCGAACGGGCCAGCGCGGATACGTCCTTGGCGATGAAGGGAAAGCGGGGTCTGGACATCGCCTATCCTCTCGACGTGCCGATCCGGATGAGGTGTCGATGGTCACTGGCTTTCGACGCGGCACGAGGCAGGTGCGTGTCGGGCTGGAGAGATGGCAGGTTTAGCTTCCCGCAGGGGGACAGTGACGCCTTGGTGAACTGCCGACCGGTTCCGGGTCTACACCGGGGCGCGGGGTTTTTCAAGCGGGAGGGGGGCAGCATCCCGGACGGGGCCGCCGGAGGCGGTTCCGCCCCACGCAAAACGGGGCGGCCCGGCTTTCGGCTGGCCGCCCCGTCGGAGACACATCGCGCCTTGCTTTTCCGCTATTTCACCTTTTCGGAGGCCAACGAAGCCAGCGGCGCGCCGTAGTACGCCTTCAGGTACAGTTCGCGGATTTCGGCGATCAGCGGGTAGCGCGGGTTGCCGCCGGTGCACTGGTCGTCAAAGGCCTGTTCGGCCAGCAGGTCCACCCGTTCCAGAAAGTCCGCCTCGGCAATGCCCGCCTCGCGCAGCGAGCCGGGAACGTTCAGGTCGGCCTTCAGCGTTTCTATGGCCTGCACCAGCCGGGCCACCTTGCGGTCGCGGTCGTCGCCGCAGCCTTCGGTCAGCCCCAGCATGTCGGCGATGCGCGCGTAGCGCCCCTTGACGAAGGGGTAGCGGTATTGCGGCATCAGCCCCTGCTTGGTGGGGGTGTCGGTGGCGTTGTACTCGATGACGTGCGAAAGCAGCAGCGCGTTGGCAAGGCCGTGCGGCATGTGGAACGCCGCCCCCAGCTTGTGGGCCATGGAATGGCACACGCCCAGGAAGGCGTTGGCAAAGGCCATGCCCGCAATGGTGCCCGCGTAGTGCATCTTTTCGCGGGCCATCACGTCGCGCGCGCCTTCGGTGTACGCCCGGCGCAGGTACTTGAAGACCAGCCGGACGGCCTCCAGCGCGTTGCCGTCGCTGAAGTTGTTGGCATAGGTGGAGGTAAAGGCCTCCACCGCGTGGGTCAGGGCGTCCAGCCCGGAATGCGCGGTAAGCGTCCTCGGCATGTCCATGACGAATTCCGGGTCCACGATGGCCATGTCCGGCGTCAGTGCGTAGTCGGCGATGGGGTACTTCATGCCCGTGGCGTCGTCGGTGATCACCGCAAAGGGCGTCACCTCCGACCCGGTGCCCGACGTGGTGGGCACCGCCACCATCACGGCCTTCTTGCCCAGTTCCGGAAAGGCGTAGACCCGCTTGCGGATGTCCATGAAGCGCAGGGATATTTCCTCGAACTTCAGGTCCGGCTGCTCGTACATCAGCCACATGATCTTGGCCGCGTCCATGGGCGACCCGCCGCCGAGCGCGATGAACATGTCCGGCTGGAAGGCGCGGACGGAATCGAGTGCGGCGTAGGTGCTCGAAAGGTCGGGGTCGGGTTTCACGTCGCTGAACACCCGGTACTGGATGCCCAGTTTTTCCAGCACGCCCGTCACCTTGCCCACGTGGCCCAGGTCTTCCATGGTGCGGTCGGTGACGATGAAGGCGCGCTTTCTGTCGCGCATGTCTTCCAGCGCCAGGCGCAGCGCCCCCATCTTGAAGTAGATTTTCGGGGGCACCCGGAACCACAGCATGTTCTCGCGCCGTTCGGCCACGGTCTTCACGTTCATGAGATGCTTCACCCCGATGTTTTCGCTGACGGAATTGCCGCCCCACGAACCGCAGCCCAGCGTCAGCGAGGGTGCCAGCTCGAAGTTGTACACGTCGCCGATGGCCCCTTGCGACGAGGGCATGTTGATGAGCGTGCGCCCGGTGGTCAGCACGTTCTGGAAGTGGATGATGCGCTCGCGGTTGGCCTCGTCGGTGTACAGCACGGAGGTGTGCCCGGCCCCGCCCAGTTCCACCAGGCGCTGGGCCATGTCCACGGCGGCGGCGAAGTCGGGCGCGCGGTAGAAGCCCAGCACTGGGGAAAGCTTTTCGTGCGCGAACGGGTCCAGCGGGTCGATGGCCTCGCGCTCCGCGATGAGGACCTTGGTTGCCGCTGGCACGGTGATGCCCGCCATGGCCGCTATTTCCACCGCAGGGCGGCCCACGATGGCCGCGTTGAGCTTGCCGTCGGTGAACACCACGCCTGCCAGGGCCTCCGCCTCTTGCGGTGTGGCAAAGTGGCAGCCGCGCACGGCGAATTCCGCCTTCACCGCGTCCGCCGCCGCATCTTCCACGATCACCGCCTGTTCGGATGCGCAGATCATCCCGTTGTCGAAGGTTTTCGACAGGATGATGGAGTTCACCGCCATCTTCACGTTGGCGGTGGCGTCCACCACCACCGGGGTGTTGCCCGCGCCCACGCCGATGGCGGGCTTGCCCGAGCTGTAGGCGGCATGCACCATGCCCGGCCCGCCGGTGGCAAGAATCAGCGATACGCCCCGGTGCTGCATGAGCTGGCGGGTGGTGTCGGGCGTGGGCGCTTCCACCCAGCCGATGACCCCGCGCGGCGCGCCTGCGGCAACGGCGGCCTCATGCACGATGCGCGCGGCCTCTATCGTGCATTTTGCGGCGCGCGGGTGCGGCGCGAAGATGATGCCGTTGCGCGTCTTCAGCGCCAGCAGCGCCTTGAAGATGGTGGTGGAGGTGGGGTTGGTGGTGGGGATGATGCCCGCAATGACCCCGATGGGCGCGGCCACCTCGCGGTAGCCGTAGGCCGGGTCGTCGCGGATGACCCCGCAGGTCTTTTCATCCTTGTACTTGTTGTAGATGTATTCCGAGGCGAAGTGGTTCTTGATGACCTTGTCTTCCAGAATGCCCATGCCCGTTTCCTGCACGGCCATGCGGGCAAGGTGGATGCGCTGGGCCGTGGCGGCGGCAGCGGCGGCGTGAAAGACGGCGTCCACCTGCTGCTGGGTGAAGGTGGCGTAGGCGCGCTGCGCCGCGTTGACGCAGGTGACGATGTCGTCAACGGGGATGTTGTTTGGCGAGATGGCGTTCTGGGCGGTGGCGCCCGGTGTTGCTGCCGGTCCCTGGCTCTGTGCGTTGGGTTTCTTGCTCATGGGGGCTCCTTGCCGACGGGAGGGACGGTGCCCGCCCCGGCGGGGGTATTCGGCGTCCGTTGCGCCGCTTGCGGGTTGCCCGTGGCCGCCGCCGTGTCGGGACGGGCGGAGGCTGCGTCTATATTTGTGCATGCAACCACTCTTGGGCAGGGGCGTCAAGACCGGCATGGTCCGGAATGGGCGCGTGCTGGTGCATGCGGCCTTGCCTGTCGACGAATAAGTGCCCATTTTGTGAATTGCGATCGTGGCCGGTGCTTCTGAAGGAATATGCGTTGAAATACATGGTGATGCGGCGTGCGCGTTTTCGTCGGTGCGTTTCGTGCCGGACGGGGCAGTCCTTTCCCCCTCGACGGGGAGGCATGGGTTTGGCATGGTAGGGGTGTGGATTTACGTTTTCGGCAAGCGATGGCGGTTGGGCGCATGCGCCCGGACCGCCCTTGAAATGCCCGCGTTTTCGGGCGGCAACATGCGACAGGGGCTACAACGAACGGCCAGGGAGGCCACATGAGCGACCATCAGACAGCGCAGCCGGATGTTACGGCGTTTTCGGGCGCGGTGGTGCAGTGCCTCCATCCGGACGGCAGTCCGGCAGAGGTGCTGCTGGAGGAACGGATAGAGCTGCCCACCCCGGCGGGCGTGCTGGTGCCCCAGTACGAGTCGGAAGACCCCCGCAGGCAGCGGGTACAGCCGGTGGAATTGCACCCCGGCGGCGGGTTGAAGGCGGTGTCGTTGCAGGAGAAGGCGGTGATCGAAACGCCCTCGGGCGCCATGGCTGCGGAGCGGGTAACCTTTCACCCCGGTGGCGAACTGCGCAGGGTGTTTCCGCTGGACGGCAAGATTTCCGCCTACTGGAGCGTGGAGAACGAAACGGCCCTGGCCGGGCCGCAGCGCATGGAAACGCCCATCGGCGTGGTCACCGCGCGGATCATTTCGGTGCACTTCTTTCCGTCCGGGGTGCTGCGCAGCGTTACCCTGTGGCCCGGCGAGCGGGTGACCATCGCCACCCCGCAAGGACCGGCCAGGGTCAGCGTGGGGTTTTCGTTCCACGAATCGGGCGCGTTGCGCTCGTTCGAGCCGGACGCCCCCTTCGAGGCCAAAACTCCGGTGGGCACGGTGCTGGCCTTCGAGACCGACCCCGAGGGCGGCATGGCCGCCGACCTGAACTCGCTGCAATTCGACGAGTCGGGCAACGTGACGGCCCTGACCACTGCCACCGACAAGGTGGTGGTGACCTGCAACGCCGTGGCGGAAGCGGGGCCGGACGCCTGGCCCGCCTGCTGCCCGGACTGTGCCCGCTGGGCCGCCGCCACGGGCAAGAGCGTGCGCCAGCCCGGTCGCCTGGCCCTTGGCCCCGGCTTTCGCGAAAGCCTGTGCGGCACCACGCCCACGGACCTTGTGCCCCTGCGCATGGGCTTTACCGACGATGCAGTGAGCCTGGACGGGCACGTCTTTTCCCGCGCCGGGCACGGGTTTTCCGTATTGCGCGGGCTCATGCCCGTGGCGCGCACCACCTATTCGTGCTGAGCAAGCCCGAGGGCCTCATCCGGTAGTGCCCCACTCTGGCCCGACCGGGTCCGATTCGAGCCCAATCCGCGTCCAATCTGCGCCCAATCTGAGCCCGATTTGGGCCCGATCTGAAAATGACACGGGGCGGAGCGGAAAAATGCCGCTCCGCCCCATTGCGCGTTGCCGTCGCCCGCCGTGCGGGCAGGTGCTGCGGTGCTACTTCGACAAGCCGTGCCGGGCCTGCATGGCGCGCAGGATGGCCAGGCGCAATCCGTCCATCTCCACGGGCTTGGCCACGTAATCGTCCATGCCTGCCTCCAGGAAGGTTTCGCGGTCGCCCACCATGGCGTGGGCGGTCATGGCCACCACGGGGATGGATGCGCGGGCGGCGAAGGCCGGGTCGGTGCGGATGGCGCGGGTGGCCGTCAGTCCGTCCATGACCGGCATCTGCACGTCCATGACCACGCAGTCGAAGGTGTCGTGGCGCAGGGCGTCCAGGGCCTGCTGGCCGTCGGGGGCCAGGGTCACGGTCATGCCCGATTTTTCCAGCATGCGCCGCACGGCAAGCTGGTTCACGGCGTCGTCCTCCACCAGCAGCACATGCAGCCCAGCCTGGTATTCCGGCAAGGCGCCGTCGCCCCGCTCGGCGAAATTCGCGTCCCGTGCATCGGGGGGCGTCGCAGGGGCGGTCTCTTCCTGTTGCGATGCTGTCGCGGCCGCGCTTCGGCCCCTGGAGCGCCGTGCAGCGCTCTTCGGCAGGGTGGAAACGTCGGCGTGGCGGGCAGGCATGCCCATTTCGTCGTCGTTGCCGCCCGATCCGCCCGATCCCCCCGATCCGCCCGATCTCTCCGACCCGCCCGATCCCCCCGATCCGCCCGATCTCCCCGACCCGGCTGACTCCCCGGATATGGCCGCGTGGGCTGCCACGCCAGCCCCGGCAGGGCCGTTTGCCCCAAGCTGCCCGACGGCGTGTGGCCAACCCGCAGGTGTTCCATCCGCGTTGGCGGCATCCCACAAAGCTCCGAAGGGCAGCGAGATGAGCACCGTGGTCCCCGTCCCCGGGGTACTTTCCAGCGAAAGTTCACCGCCCATCAGGGCCACCAGCCGTCGCACGATGGACAGGCCCAGCCCCGCCCCGCCGTGTCGGCGCACGTGCGAGCCATCCAGTTGGCTGAAGGGTTCGAAAATGCGCTCCAGATGCGATTCCGGAATGCCGATGCCGGTATCGCGCACTTCCAGCAGCAGATGCAGCCTGGCTGGCGGTGCATCCCCTGCCCCGGTGGCGGGCGGGGTTTGGGGCAGGGGCAGGCCCAGCGGGGTCAGTTCCACGGTCACCGACCCCGTGTCGGTGAATTTTATGGCGTTGCCCACCAGGTTGAAGGCGATCTGGCGCAGCCGGGCCTCGTCGCCCACCAGCCGTGCGGGCAGGCGCGGGTCCAGCCGGATGTGCAGTTCCAGCTCCTTTTCGCGCGCGGGCAGCAGGAAGATGTCGCGGATGGACGCCGCCACCCCCTCCAGCGCGAAGGGTGCGGCGCGCAGGGCCAGCCTGCCTGCCTCCACCCGCGAAAGGTCCAGCACGTCGGACAGAAGCTGGGTGAGCCGCCGGGACGAGGTGATGGCGCTGGTCAGGTAATCCTGCTGTTCGTCGTCCAGGGCGGTGGTTTGCAGCAGTTGCAGCATGCCCAGCGCGCCGTTGAGCGGGGTGCGGATTTCGTGGCTCATGTTGGCCAGGAACTCGGACTTGGCCAGGTTGGCGGCCTCTGCCGCGCCTTTCTCGCGCAGCAGGGCGGCCTCTGCCTCCTTGCGGTCGGTGATGTCCACGGCCATGCGGATCACCGCGCGGCGGCCGTCGGGCAGCGAACCCAGCGGGGCGGAACTGAAGTCCCACACCCTGGCGGAGCCGTCGGCGCAGATGACCGGGTGTTCGCCGTCGGCCCGGCGTGCGCCGAGCGCGTACAGCGTGTCGGTATCGCTGGCGGGGTGGCCCGTGCCGCCTTCTCCGCTGCCAATGGTACGGTCTTCCGGCCCCTCTCCGGTTGCCGCGCCGGGTACCACGCCCGGCCCGGCGCCCACCCCGTCACCCGGCCCGGCGCCCACCCCGTCACCCGGCCTGTCGCCCGCCCCGTCACCAGGACGGGCCCCGGAGAACGCGCCGGGCACGTGCACCGGTTCACCGTGCATGGCCAGTTCTTCCCAGCGGGCCAGGGTGGGCACATCGCCGGGGGAGTATCCGGAAAGTTCGCACCAACTGCGGTTCAGGGCCAGCACGGTGCCGTCCTCGTCGTGGATCATCACGGGTACGGGCGCCTCCTCGATGGCCGCACGGAACTGTCGTTCGCTGGCCAGCAACTGGCGGCGTGCCGCGTACTGGGCGCTGACGTCGGTGAACACCAGCACCGCCCCGGTGATTTCACCCGCCGCGTCGTGGATGGGGGCGGCGCTGTCCGCGATCTGGTATTCCGCACCGTCGCGGGCCAGCAGCAGGGTGTCGTTGGTCAATTCCACCACCTTGCCCGTGCTGACGGCCTGTGCCACCGGGTCGGGCACGGGTTCGTGCGTGCGCCCCGCGACGATGACGAATACCTCGCCGATGTGCCGCCCCCTGGCCGAACCGAAGGGCCAGCCGGTCAGCCGTTCGGCCACCGGGTTCATCAGGGTGATGCGCCCGGAACGGTCGGTGGCCATCACCGCGTCGCCGATGGAGCGCAGGGTGACGGCCAGGTTTTCGCGGCTGGCGCGCAGGGCTTCCTCCGCCTGGCGGCGGGCGGTGATGTCGGAGTGGGTGCCCACGAAGCGCAACGGCGTGCCGTCTTCCGAAAGGGACATCACCTTGCCCCGGGCCAGTACCCAGATGTACGCACCGTCCTTGCGCCGCATGCGGTATTCGGACTGGTAGGTGTTCGTGGCACCGGAAAGGTGCAGGTCCATGTCGGCCTGCACCCGCTGTCTGTCGTCGGGGTGAATGCGGCCTTCCCATTCGCGTGGCGAAGTGCCGATCTCCTGTTCCTCGTAGCCCAGCAGTCCCTTCCAGCGGGGGGACAGGAACAGTTCGCCTGTGCGGATGTTCCAGTCCCATACGCCGTCGCCGGGACCTTCCAGGGCGAACTGCCAGCGTTCTTCGCTGTCCACCAGGGCCATTTCGGCGGCGCGGCGGCGGTCGGCGGCAATCTTGAACAGCAGGGTGAGCCCGCACAGAAAGACCATCCACAGCACGAATACCACGCGCGTCAGGCGGCTCTGGCGTTCGGCGTCCTCCACGAAGCGGGAGAACACGCTGCGTTCCAGCGCATCGCCCAGCCGGTCCAGTTCGGTGAAGGCGCGCCGCTGCTCCAGCACCAGCAGGGGGTGTTCCCCGCGTGGGGCAGAGAGCCGGGCATTGGTGGAGCGGTTCAGGGCGCTGATGCCGTCGGCGTAGATGCGTAACTGGGCCACCAGCATTTCCGGTGCGTCCTCATGGAAGGACTCTATGCCCCCGGTGCCCCCGATGCCCCTGATGCCCCGGATGCCCCTGATGCCTGAAGGGCCGGGAACGACATCGCCGCCAGGGTCCAGCAGTTCGTCCACGGCGTCGTACAGCCTGCCTGCCCCCTGTTCGAAGTAGGCGCCGTGGATGCCGGGGGGAATGTCGGGGTCGCCCGCCAACTGGCGCTCTGCGGCCAACTGGCCCTTCAGCAGGTCCGCCCTGGCGATGCGCAGCGCCTTCACCACGGGCAGGAAACCGCGCAGGCTGGCGTGCCAGCTGTGGTTCACCCACAACAGCAGGATGCCGGAACACACCAGCGCCAGAATGCCCCCGGCGATGGCGATGTTGCGGCTCTGCGAGATGGCGGGGCGTCTGGTCATGCTGCGGATCCTGTGGCTATGGCGGATGTGGTGGCGGTGGGGTAGCGGTGAGCGGGATTCAGCGTGTCGGGGGAGATGGTGGTGGCCTGTGCCGGATCACTGCCCGTGCCCGTTCTGTCCATTTTGTCCACGTGGGCTGTCGGGGGCGGCCCAGGGGGGCAGGCTGGTGGCGTCGAAACCGAAGGGCCGCACCAGCGCAAGGTGTTCCGGCGTGCCGATGAAGGCGCGCAACTGTTCGTTCACCCTGTCCGCAAGGGGGGCGTCTTCCTTGCGGAAGGCAAAGGCGCACAGGCCGACCACCGACTTGCCCTCTATGACAGGCTGGGTGAACGGCTGCGCGGCCTCCAGTTCGTCGGGGTGCTGGCGGGCCAGCAGGACCACCGTGGGCCCGGAAAGGGCCAGGCCATCCACGCGGCCCTTGCGCACGGCGGTCATGCCCGCGTGCACGTCGGGCACCAGGAACAGCCGTTCGGCGGGCATGTCCAGCAACAGCAACTGGCGGTGCTCCACCGCGCCATCCAGCACGGCCAGGGTAACCTCGCTACGTTCGGCAAGGGATGCGTAGTCGTGCAGGTCGCGCGGGTTGCCGCGACGTACCAGCAAACCTTGCCCCACGGCACTGGTAGGCAGTGAAAAGGTGACGCGCGCGGCTCGTTCGGGCGTGATGAACATGCCCGCCGCGATCATGTCGATCTGCCCGGACAGCAGGTCGGGAATCAGGGCGTTGAAGTCGCCGAGCACCCAGCGCACCCGGGTGATGCCCGCACGGGACAGTGCGGCGCGGGCCACTTCCGGGGCTTCGCCGGTCACGGTGCCTTCGGGCGTGCGGTCTGCGTACGGGGGTTCCAGGGCGTACCCCACCCGGATGGTGCCTCCGCGCCATGTCGCATCGTTCGGATCGGGCAGTTCCAGCAGCACGTAGATCAAGGTCGTCACCGCGCAGGCCAGGGCGATGAAGCCGAGCAACGAGGGGGCGGGGCGGGAAAGTGTGGGCATGGGGATACGTGTCCTGTGGCACGGCGCGCAGGCGCCGACCGGAGCCGGTATTGCCGTCGCTGTGCCATACGCCAGCGTAGCGGAACATTATTCTTTGCCGCAGAATGGCGTGGCGTCAATTGGGGGGTGCCGCACCTTTGCCGGTGCTTTCCCATGGGGCAGGTAGGGTTAGCCCGCCATGTGAAGCCCGCGAACCCGCAATGGTGTGCAACGGCCTTGACACGGCGGGTAAGGCAATGAAGTATGTGACAATCCACTGCCCGGGGGAGGGCAGGACACCGGTCGCGCCATGGCGCGCAGCAGGGGAGAACCCGTGCACGACGAACAGTATCCGATCATACTTGGCGTCTATTCATTGCAGCAGGACGCCGTGGTAGGCATAGGCGGCACCGCGTCGCAGCAGCGTCAGGTTACCTATTGGTATGCGCGCAAGCTGGATGCGGCCACCTGCGAAGTACAGCCGCTCAACGTGCATCATGTGCCGTCCGGCATTCGCAAGCCAATGGAAGAGCTTGAATTTCTTCGCAATTATATGCCTGAGCCGATGTACTACAAGAATCATACGGTGCCCGCGCTGGCGTCCTTGCACCGCAAACTGGTAGAGGGCGAGGCCTGCCTTGCGGAACTGCGGCTGGACGAAGCGGAAAAGGCGTTCATCAAGGCCCTGATGATCGACGACCTGAACGTGCCCGCCAACTTCGGCCTGGGCGAGGTGTACGCGGAAAAGAAGGACGCGGCCCGGCTGCGCAAGGTGCTGCACGTGCTCATGGGCAGCGACGAGGCGTTCCTGATGGAACATCGGCTGCGCTTCAACAAGTTCGGCATCAGCCTGCGCAAGAACGGGCACCTCGACGATTCGCTGCGCTTCTACCACAAGGCGCTGGAATGCCGCGAGGACGAGCACCTGCACTTCAACATCGCGCGGGTGCACTTCGACAAGGGCGACACTGGCGCCTGCGTGGAGCACCTGACCAGGGCCCTGGCCATGCGGCCCGACTTTACCGAGGCACAACGCTTTCTGACCTTTTGCGGCGGTGCGGCCTGTTCCGGCCTGTAGCCGGGCGGGGGCGCGACGCCGCGCAATTTTTTGCAGGGAACGACGAAGGCCGCCACGGTATGTGGCGGCCTTCGTGCGTTGCGGGGGGGGCATCGTCCCGACGGTCATTTGTCGGGCTTGTTCCGGACGTATTGGGTGATGCCGCCGCGCGGGGTGGCCCGCTCCGCCAGTTCGAAAAAGTCGGAAAAGGCCCGGACGAGGTTTCCGAACTTGGCGTGCCCGTACATGCGCGAATCGAACTGCGGCTGCATTTGCAGGATGTTGCTGGCCACGCTGCTCAGCATCGCCCATCCATTGTCGTCGGATGTGGCTTCAACGGCCAGTTCGATGAGCCCGACGGGTACGGGTTTCTGCTTCTGCTTGATCGTGCCCGGCGGCGGGGCCTTGGGGGAACCTGCCGTGGACTTTTGCTGCGGTTTGGGCGGCGGTGATGGCACCGACGTGGCCGCAGGTTTGGGGGGCGCTTTGACGGCGGAGGCGGCTGCGGCGGTGGGCACGGTGGGGCGCAATGCCTCGGGCCGGAGCAGTTCGGTATAGATGAACCGGGTACATGCCTTGACGAAGGCCTCGGGGGTCTTCTGTTCGCCGAAGCCGTAGACCACCAGTCCTTCCTCGCGCAGGCGGGCCGCCAACCGGGTGAAGTCGCTGTCGCTGGATACCAGGCAGAAGCCGTCGAAGCGTCCGGTGTGCATCAGGTCCATGGCGTCGATGATCAGGGCGCAGTCGGTGGAATTCTTGCCGTTGGTGTACTGGAACTGCTGGATGGGCAGCAGGGAATGGGCGTGCAGCAAGTCTTTCCAACCGGAAAGCTCCGGCCTTGTCCAGTCGCCGTATATCCGGCGCACGCAGGCCACGCCGAATCGGGAGATTTCAGCCAGCAGGGCCGGGGTGATGGCAGGCTGGGCGTTGTCCGCGTCGATGAGGACCGCCAGTTTCCGCTGGGCATCGTCGCCGGGTGACGGGGCCGCGCAGGCGGCCCGTTCCTGGGGGGTGGACGGGGGCATGGGTCACCTCGTGCTGTGGGGGGGGGTGTATGTGCCCGTCTATCACGAGGCGGGAAGGAGGAACAGGGTGCGGTTGCGCGCGGCGGGCGTACTCCGCAAGGCCGGTGAGCAAGGGCGGGCTTGAGTGATGCCGGATGGAGGCGGCGGTGGGCCGCCAGTTCAGTCCGGTCGTGTTCCTTTCAGTCCGGATCGTCCCACGGGCATTCGCCGGGCCGTGTTCCACCCGGCGGCAGGTGGGCTCGCATGAACAAGGTGTCGATGGCACGCTTGAGCAGAAAGGCTCCCCGCCCGCCTAAGCACAGCGCGGTGCCCCACAGCGGGCGGTGCAGTACCCCCGTGCCCGCGCCGGTATCCAGTACCAGCAGGTGGCCGGGTCGGGGAATGTAGGGCGTCAGGGAAGGCTGGCCGGATGGCCGGGCCGCGTTCATGGCCCCGCGCGCATGTTCGTCCAGCCGGGTTGTCAGATTGGCGGCCAGCACCGGCCCTTGGCGTACGGCGTGCACCCCCACGCGCGGCAACGGCGCCGGAGTGAAGTGGATGCAGTCGCCCCCGCCGAACAGGTCCGGATGGGCGATGGACTGAAGGTGCGCGTTCACGGCAAGGCCGCCGTCCGCCCCTCCGCCCGGTTCTCCAACCTGTCCCGCAGACAGGCCCGATGCGGCGAACAGCGGCGTCGGGACCACGCCGGTGGCCACCAGTGCCACACGCGCGGGCAGGGTGCGGCCATCGTCCAGCCGCACGCCGTGCGCATGGGCGCGTACGGCCCGCGCGCCCTCGATGATGCGCACCCCGCGCGCGGCGGCGACCGCGCGGCACAGGGTGCGTGCCCGCTTCGGCAGGCCCGGCAGCATCCCGCGCCCGGCAACCAGGGTCACCGAGTCCCCGGAAGGTACGGTGGGCGTCGTGTCGCCGCGCGCGCGGGCAAGACAGACCGCCGCGTTGCAGGCCGCCTCCAGCGCGGCAGGCCCGCCGCCCGCCACCACGACATGTACCGGGCCGCGTGCGGCCAGACGCAGCATGGCCTGCCGGGCGCGGTACAGGTTCTCGATGGGCTTTACCGGGAACACGGGCAGCGTCGGCAATGGCGGGGGCGGGGCGTCGCCGTGGCCGCCATCGGCGTCATCGATGTCCGGAATGTGGTGGCCGCCGGGCAGGGGATGGGCCACCAGCGACCCCACGTTGCACGAACACACGTCGTATTCCAGCCGCAGGCCGGAGGCGAAGTGCACGGCGCGCTCCGGCGCGTCAATGCGCACCGCCGTGTCGGTGACGAAGGTGCCGCCCGCCGCCTGCACCATGCGCCGTACCGGCAGGGCCATGGCCCGGGGCGGGTAGGTGCCGGCCAGCACGCCGGGACCCATGCCGGAATAGCAGTGACAGGGGCCGGGTCCGGCAACGGTCACCGCATGTCCCCGCGCGATGAGCGCCGGAATGGCGCGGATGGCGTCGAGGTGGGCGTGTCCCGCGCCGAGCAGCAACAGGCGGGCCATGGGGTCTCCTTGGATGGCGTGGGAAGTGCTGCCCACCGTAGCAGCGGATGCGTGGAGCGGCAACGAGATGCGTTAAACGGCAATGTCGCCAAGCACGTGCCGTCATTCGCCCGGCGTTTTCGCGTTGGCCCAGCCGCGTGACCGTCGCGCGACCGCCCCGCACTCCATGGGGAATGCGGGGCGGCGTGCGGGAGGGGACGGGCGGGAGGCTATCGGACAAGCACGGCCCCAGAGGCTGGTGGTGATTGCGGGCGGCCTATGCGGCGTTGCGGTCCCGGTACATGGCCCACTGCTGCAGAAAGGCGGCCTCGAAGGACCGGCTTTCCGCGTAGACGCGGGCGGCGGTGCGCATGGCGTCCAGCCGGGCCGGGTCGGCGGCCATGTCCAGCATGGCCTGGGCCATGGCCTGGGCGTCGCCTTCCGGCACGATGGCCCCGGTGCGGCCGGGCAGCAGGTTTTCCTGCGGTCCACCCTTGTCGGTGACCACCACCGGCAGGCCGGAGGCCTGGGCCTCCAGCACCACGTTGCCGAAGGTGTCGGTGCCGGAGGGAAACACGAAGATGTCCGACGAGGCGTAGGCGTTGGCAAGGTCGTCGCCGGTGAGGTAGCCGGTGAAGGTCACCGGCAGGCCGCGCAGGGTTTCTTCCAGTTCCGCGCGGGCCGGTCCATCGCCCACCAGCACCAGTCGCAGATGCGGGGCGCGGGTGGCCACCAGGCGGTAGGCGTCGGCCAGCACGTGCAGGTTCTTTTCACGCGAGAGGCGCCCCACGTACAGGAAGCGCACCGGCTGGGCGGTGTCCCGGGGGGCCGTCAGGCCCGGACCTGCCGCCCGCGCCTCTTCGCTGTTCAGGAAGGTGCGCGGCAGGGTCACGGTGGTGCCGTCGTAGCGGCTGAAGAACCCGTTGCGGCGGGTCGGGGTGAAGGTTTCGGTATCGATGCCGCGCGGGTAGAAGGCAATGCGCTCGCGCGCGATGCCCCGTTCCGCCAGTTCGTCGCCGGTGGCGTGCGAGGGCACGTACACCCGGTCCATCTGGTTGTAGTACCAGATCATGTACCGCCACATGGCTTCTTCCAGCCCGGCGTCCTCGGTCAGCATCATCACGTACTGCGGGAAGGCGGTGTGGTAGGTGGCGTGGATGGGCAGGCGCAGGATGCGCGCCGCCGCCAGCGCCACCAGCCCCACCGGGCCGGGCGTGGCCGAGTGCAGGTGGGTGAAGCCCTGGCGGTAGCAGTGGTCCAGCATCTTCAGCACCGGCGGGTAGTACAGGGCAAGGCCGGGGTACTCCGGCATGGCGAACGAGCCGATGGGCGAAAAGGTGAACACGTCGGAGCGGTCGGCCAGTTCCGGGTCGGCCACGCCGTCCGGCGCGCAGGTGATGACCTGCAACCGCTTGTCGTTGCGGCGGGCGATGTCCAGTTGCATCTGAAGGGTGCGGGCCACGCCGTTGACGTCGTAGAAGGTATCGGTGAAGTGGCCCACGTTAAGGCGGCCGGAGGCGTGCCATTCGTCCGGGTCCGCCACATGGGGGGGATGGGACCGGGTGCCGCACGCGCCGGAAGAGGCGCCGGCCTGCCCCGGCGTGCCCAGCGCCGCCTCTGCCTCGTGCGGCAGGAAGTGGTCGCGGCAGGCGCGGGCAAAGGCGCGGTCCTTGGTGAACAGGGTGTACCCCACGAAGTACGGGGCCAGGATGGCGTAGAGCGACCCGGCGGACCCCACCACGTTGAACACGCTGAACAGGTCCGCGCCCATGGCGTTGTCCAGCAGGGTGTCGGCGAAGGTGCGCAGCACCTTTTCCGAGGCCTGGTCGGCAAAGCGCATCCAGGCCTGTTCGGTGCGTTCGCCGGTGATGTCGGCGGCGGGGCTGTCCAGCAGGGCGCGCAGTTCCGGGTCGCGACGGATGATTTCGGCCGCCTCGGTTTGCAGGTGGTCCTGCACGGTGCGCGGGGTGGAGGAGGAAAAGGACAGCCGGGGGCGGCGATAGCCGATGAGTCCGTGCAGTTTCGTCAGCAGGCCGCCTTCCGGTTCCGGGGCGCCGGTCAGCACCCTGTCGGCGAAGCGCAGCACCGTGTCGCGGTTGACGTGACGGGCCAGGCCGAAGCGCTGTTTGTAGAACTGGTAGGCGATGGAATACAGGTTGTGCGCCATGGTCACCGGGGTGGCAGCGGTGCCGTGCGGTGTGCCGCGCCCTTCCATCACTCCGCGCAGGGCGTCGCGCACGCGGCCATGCCCCACGCCGGAAACCCCTTCGATGCTGGTGTGGCTGCGGGCGATGTTCAGCGAGGAATGGTCGTCCGATCCGGCCATGAGGTGCTTTACCCATGCCCGTTCCATGCGCGGGGCCATGTCCTGCCGGTCAGCCATGGCGTCCATGTCCGACGGGGTCAGCCCCTGCACGATGGCCCGCAGGATGCCGTTCTGGAAGTCGTCGCGCGAGCCGTTCAGCTCGAACACCCGAAACAGCAGCAGCAGCCGTTCCATGTGGTCCAGCGTCAGGCGCTCGTTCAGCGAGTACATGGCGTGGGCGCAGGCATGGGGAATGCCCGACACGGTCAGGTAGTCCACGAGGTCGTAGATGTTCTCGCGCAGGCGGGTGATGTCGGCGTGGTGGGCTTCGGTCAGGTCCCAGGCCAGCACGTGGATCTTGCAGTGGTCTTCGGGGAAATATGCGGTGATTTCCTCGCTGACGAAGGTATGGTCGAGGTGGGCGATTTCAAGGCTGCCCGCCAGGGTGTTGTGGTCGGTGATGGTGACCAGGTCCATGCCCCGGCGGCGGGCGATGTCATACAACGCCTTGGGGTCGGTGTAGCTTTCCGCGCAGCCCAGCTTTTGCAGTATCCACTGCGAGGGGCGGGTGGAGTGGCGCGAGTGCACGTGCAGGTCCACGGCAAGGGTGGTGCCACGTGCGCCCGCGCGTTGCGTGGACGGGTCCGTGGTGGCGGATTCCTGCGCCTGGCCGGCGTGCGAACCGGATGAGGTTGTGGCGGTGCGGGACGCGGAACGGGGAGCGCCAGTGGCCATGATATGCGACCTCCTGCGGGTTCCGGGGCCGCGCAGGCGGTGCGAGCGCTTGGGCGCGGCGGCGGGTTGGGCGATTCTGGAGTTTTTCTACAAATCGCCTGTAGCTGTTGCAGGAGAGTGGCGTCTTGGCGGTGGCGCGTGTGTGTCGATGCGGTGAATCTTGCGGACGGTTGGGTGACGTTGCGGCGGCGGGGGGCGGTGGCGGCAGAAAGGGGGAGGTCGGGTGGGAACCGGCGCTGCGCCGGGCGTGCCCTACGCAGCCAGAATGTAGTCCCGGCCCTGTACGTAGCCCGCGCCGTCGAGGAAGGCGGCCAGCTCTTCCGCAGCGCCGTGTCCGGCAAGGTACGCCACCAGAAACCCTTCGCCCGGCGCGGGCATGGCCTCGCGCCCCAGCACGGGCAGGCCGTCCACCCGGTTGCCGATCTTGCGCGGGTCGATGTCGATCCACGCGCGCACCGTGATGCCCTGTTCCATCAACTGGCGCGCCCGGCGGCGGCTGGTGCGGCCCGCGCCCACAACCCACACCTCGGGGTGGCGCGGGTTGTGCCGGGCCAGCCAGCGGGACAGATACAGCCCCTTCAGGCTGTAGAACCCGTCTTCCGCGTAGTTGGGGTGGGTGCGCGAAAGGCGGTCCGGCGGGTCGTTCCAGGTCAGCAGGGTGTGCGGCAGCTTGGCCATGGCCACGCCCGCGTCCATCCAGCGCAGCCACAGTTCGTAGTCTTCCGGAAAGGGGCCGTCGCTGTACGTGCCGTGCAGGCCGGGCAGGTGCGCACGGAACATCACGGAAGGGTGCGCGAAGGGCGATTCGCGAAAACGCGCCAGCGCGATCTCCGTGGGGTCCAGCAGGGTGTTCACCCAGTCCACGTGACGGGCGTAGCCGCCGCAGCGCTCGCGGTCGCCGCCGAAGTCCACCCGGCAGCCCACCAGCCCGATGTGCGGGTGCGCGTCCAGATAGGCGCTTTGCAGGGCCAGGCGTTGCGGGTGGCAGGTGTCGTCGGCGTCCATGCGGGCGACGTAGCGGCCACGGGCAAGGGCAAGGCCGTGGTTCAGCGCGGCCACGATGCCGCCGTGGGCGATGCGCGCCGGGCGGATGCGGGCGTCCTGCGCGGCGAACGCGGCGAGCAGGGCGGGGGTGGCGTCGGTGGAGCCGTCGTCCACGGCCACCACCTCGAAGTCCGCGCCGGTTTGCGCCAGCAGGCTGTGCAGCGTGGCGGGCAGGGTGGCGGCGGCGTTCCAGACGGGCAGCACGACGCTGACGGCGGGGCAGGGCTGGGGCGTGATGGGCATGACGTGGATTGCGAGCCGAGAGTTGATCCGGGCGGGGAAGAACTGTGCCTTCCCCGCCCCGTTGCGTGTCTATTCCGCCTGTTCCGCCTGCTCTGTATGTTCCGCCTTGTCGCGCAGGGCATCGCGGATCCGGCACACCCCGCACACCTCGTTGGAGGTGGGGTAGTTGCAGCGGGTGCAGCCGCTCAGGTCCACGCCGTCCTCGTTGTCGGCACGGGCGAACACCGGGCGGCCCCGTTCCAGGAAGCCCTGGTAGAAGTCCAGCTTGCGACCGGGCATTTCTTCCTCAAGGTCGGTCAGCAGCTTCTTGTAGAAGGTGAAGCTGGCCCCGCCGGAATACGGGCAGGGCGCGTAGTGGTGTTCTATGCCCATGAGGAAGGCGTAGTTGGCGGTCTCGAATTCCGAAAGCCGCCACAGGGGCTTCACCTTGCGGGCAAAGCCGCCTTCTGCGGCAAGGTCGGGGCCCTGGTCGCTCAGGTAGGCCACGTCCCAGCGCAGGGTGTTGCTGAACAGCCGGGCGATTTCGTCGTCCAGGTTGTGGCCGGTGGCCAGCACGGTGAAGTTTTCGTCCAGTGCGGTCTTGTTGAAGAAGTAGCGCTTGATCTTGCCGCAGGCCGAACACACCGGCCTGTTCAGCCGGGCCTTTACGTCGGGAATGGCCAGTCCCTCGGCCCCCATTTCCTTCACGATCAGGTTCAGGTCGTGCTTTTGGCAGAAGCGTTCCACTACCCCGCGCGCGGCGGGCGAGGAGCCGGGAATGGCCAGGTCGATGTGCAGGCCGGTCACGTCGTAGCCCAGCCGCGAAAGTTCCAGCATCAGGCTCAGCGAATCCTTGCCGCCGGAAAGGGCGACCAGGATGCGGTCGTCATGGGTGAACAGCTTGCGTTCCTTGATGCCGCGCTCCACCTGCCGGGTGAAGAACAGCAGGAAGCATTCGGCGCAGAATCCGGTATGGTGGCTGGGCAGGGCGACGACGGCCGTCTCCTTGCAGCGTTTGCATTTCATGGTGTGCGATCCTTTGGGGTTGCGGTGCGTGCGGTGCCCATTCTGAAGGGCGCCGGCCACAAGCCTGGGGAGTGGGAAGCATCGCAAACGGCGGGATTTTGCCCTCTGGCAAGGAAGACGAAGTTTTTGCGGAGGGAGCGTACTCTTTTGTACGTGACCGGAGCAAAAGCGAGTCTGACGAAGCCAGAGGGCAAAAGCGTGCCGTTTGCTACCCGCTGGAAGTGACTATGCGGATCAACAGCTCGTCATCCGGCAGCACTTCGCGGTCGGGGGTCAGCAGGCCGCCGTCGCGCACCACGATGGCCGTGGTGGGGCGGATGCCCAGCTTGCGCAGCACCTGCAGCACGGTCTTCTCGCGCGGCATGGTCAGCAGCTGTTCCTTGGGTTGCAGGCGCACCGTGATGGTGCGCGGGGCGAACGTGCGGCGTTCGCCGGGGGTGGTTTCCGGGGTATGTTCCATGGTCCCGTCGTTGGGTAAAGGTTCGTGGGAGGGGCGCGACCGCAACGTTTTCCACGGCGGCGCCCGGGCCGCGTACCGGAAGCGCACCATACCCGTTTGCCCCCCGATGGCAAGGTGCGGTGCCCCGGAGACCGATGGCGGGGGGGGGGCGGTGACGGGGGGCGCCCGGTGGAAACGAGGTCAGGCGGGGCGGCGCCCTGTGCATCCCTTCGAGTGAAGATGCCGCGCCACCGGGGCGGGTTGCTTGTCTTCACCGCGTGCCTGTACTATTCTTGGCAAAGGTCCGGGGACAGCCTGCCGCCCGCGTGTGCGTGCGGGCATGCTCCCGGCGCTCTCCGTACCCATGTGCGCATGACCCGATACGGCGCGGTACCCGCAGCCCCTGCCCCTTCCTTTCTCCAGCTTCCCGAGCCTTCGGAGGTGAACCATGTCGGCCAAGAAGATCCTTGTCGTGGACGATGAAAAGCACATCCGCATGCTGTACCAGGAAGAACTGGAGGGCGAAGGCTACACCGTGGCCGTGTCCGACGGGCGAGAGCCCATCCTCGACGTGGTGGCCCGCGAAAAGCCCCTGGTGGTGGTGCTGGACATCAAGCTGGGGCCGGACCTTTCGGGGCTGGACCTGTTGCAGGAAATCCGCCGGGGCGAACCCACCCTGCCGGTCATCCTGTCCACCGCCTACGACTCCTTCCAGCACGACCTGAAATCGGTGGTGGCGGACTACTACGTGGTCAAGTCCGTGGATCTTACGGAACTGAAGGCCAAGGTGGCGCTGGCCATCGAAAAGCGCTCCTAGCGCCTTTCCCTCCCGTCCTTTCCTCCGCAAACAGAAGCCGGTGGCGGCGTACCCGCCACCGCTTTCTTCGCGCAGATGGCATGCCCCTTGCTTTTACCCTGTGGGGCGGGCTTGGCTTGCGCGATGTTGCGCGATAGCCGTGCCGTGCGGCCGTCACGCGGATTGCGTGCCGCGTGCGCCTGCCCGCCGCCCGGTGCGGCCCGCCCCGTTTTCACGCCCTGCGCGCCAGTCTGCCCTGCGCGCCAGTCTGCCCTGCGCGCCAGTCTGTCTGACGAGCGGGGTGCATCGTGCGCCTCGTCTGCGCGATTGCGTGTAGCGTTGCCGTGGCTGCCGTGGCTGCCCGGCCCGGCGGCATCACGCCTGCGCCGTGTCCGCACCGTCCCGTGCCAACCGCAGAGGTGCCCATGCCAGACTCCCTGTTCCCCGTCGGCCGTCGCGTCGCGTTGAACCGGCTCATCTACATGGGCATCCTGGTGGCGTCGGTGCTGCCGCTGGTGCTGATCCTGGGGGTCATGAACCTGCATCTGGGTGTTTCGTTTCGCGAGATGGTCTTCGGTCAGGCGCGCGAGATCGCCGACCGGCACAGCCAGAAGATCGACGACTTCTTGCACGAACGCCTTGCCAGCGTGCAGATGCTGGTGGAGGCGCAGGGCGCGGGCCTGCTGGACCCGGCAAACCTGAACCGCAAGCTGGAGGCCATGCGCAGCGCCTATGGCGGGGTGTACGTGGACCTCGGCATGGTGGACGATGCGGGCATCCAGCGGGTGTACGCCGGTCCCCACCGCCTGGAAGGCACCGACTACTCGCACGAAAACTGGTTCCTGCAGGCAGGCGCGCGTGACGTGTTCATCAGCGACGTGTTCATGGGCGTGCGCAAGTCGCCCCATTTCATCGTGGCCGTAAAGCTGATGGTGGACGGCAGGGCGTGGATACTGCGTTCCACCATCGATTTCGCCAGCTTCGTCTCGCTGGTGGAGGACGTGCGCGTGGGGTCCACGGGGCAGGCCTGCATCATCAACCGGGGCGGTGCGTTCCAGACTTCCGGGGGGCGCCATTCGGCGGGCGACGGCGCGCAACTGGCGGCATTCGCCCGCCGGGTGTTCGGCGGGGGCATTGCGGGCATGGACCAGGACCGCGCCTTCGAGGAAGGCGACATGCTGTATGCCATGTCGCGCCTGAAGGGCGGCGACTGGGTGCTGGTGTTCCAGCAGTCCTCGCGCGAGGCGTTGCAGGGCCTGCATGCCGCCCAGCGCACCCTGTTCCTGGTGCTGGGGCTGGCCTCCATCGCGGTGCTGGTGCTGGGCATGTTCCTGGCCCAGCGCATCATAGAGCGCATCGACGGGCTGGAGCGCGAAATGGCTGCCCTCAACGCCCAGGTGGTGGAGGCGGGCAAGTTGTCGGCCCTGGGCGAGATGGCGGCGGGCATCGCCCACGAGATCAACAACCCCGTGGCCATCATGATGGAGGAAGCGGGCTGGATAGAGGACGTGCTGGGCGAATTGCAGGAACAGGACGCCGTGCGCGAGATAGGCGACAGTGCCCGCCAGATCCGTACCCAGGGGGTGCGCTGCCGCGACATCACCCACAAGCTGCTCAGCTTCGCCCGCCGCTCCGACCGCGAGGTGCACGCCGTGGACATCAATGCCATGGTCACCGAGATGGTGGAACTTTCCGGCCAGAAGGCCCGCACCGTCAGCGTGCACGTGGTGGTGGCCCTGGCCGAGGAACTGCCGCCGGTGGCCGCATCGCCCTCCGAGTTGCAGCAGGTGTTCCTGAACCTGTTCAACAACGCCTTCGATGCCATGGAAGGTTCCGGCGGCACCCTGAAGGTGGCCACCCTGATGACCGATGGCGGCATGGTGGCGGTGAACGTGGCCGATACCGGTCCCGGCATGCCGGAAGCCATCCTGCAACGCATCTACGACCCGTTCTTCACCACCAAGCCGGTGGGCAAGGGCACCGGGCTCGGGCTGTCCATCTGCTACGGCATCGTCAACAAGATGGGCGGCGAGATAAAGGTGAGCAGCATCGTGGGGGTGGGCACCACCTTCCAGGTGCTGCTGCCGCCGTTCGACCCGGCCGTGCATGCGGCCCATGCCGTTCAGGGCGCTGGTCTGCTGGCGGGCGGTGAACGCGCGGCCTTCTGTCCTGCCCCGCACGCCATGGCCCAGGCAGGGCCGGGAGCGGCACCCGTGCCGGAGCCCCACGCAACGCCGGATATCGGTGATGCGGCGCCGCGCGATCAGGACAGCACACCCGGCATGCAGGCGGGCGACAGCGGTTCCAGTGCCAAGGCCCCCGGCGACGGGGACAGAGAGGATACGGCATGAGCGACGCGCACTCGACATCTCCTCCGCCCGGCCTCCCTTCCGGTCCGCCGCGCGACGGCGGTGCGGGCCATGGGCCGGACGACGCCCCCGCGCCTGTCCGGCTGCTGCTGGTGGACGACGAGGCGGGCTTCATCCGGGTGATGCAGAAGCGTCTGACCCGGCGCGGCTACGCGGTGGATACGGCGGGCAGCGGCACCGAGGCCCTGCGCGCCCTGCGCGGCGCCACCTATGACGCGGCCGTGTGCGACCTGAAGATGGACGACATGGACGGCTTCGAGCTGTTGCGCGTGGTGCGGCGCATGGCCCCGGAAATGGCGGTGATCATGCTGACCGGCCATGGCGGGGCGGAAGAAGCCCGCGAGGGCATGCGTCTTGGCGCGGCAGGGTACCTGCTGAAGCCGTGCGAGATGGAGGAACTGGTCTGCGCCATAGAGCGGGCCCTGGGGCGCCCGGACGCGGGGTAGCGCGCCGGAGTTGTCCATGGCGGGCACCGGGCAGGCCGGGGCGTGCGCCCCCCCTATCGTGCTGTCGCCCCTGTCGTGCTGTCGCCCCTGTCGTGCTGTCGCCCCTGGCCCGCCTGTCGCCCCTTACTCCGTGCGCAGTCCCCCCCTGCCTGTACCGCTCGCCGCAAGGCTCGCGTCGCCGCGCGCCCCTTGCCCTGCCCCCGCCTTCGTGGTAGCCGCTGGGGTCATGTTCGAAACCGATATTGCCGCCAAGGTCAAGCTGTTGGCCGCCGCCTTCGTGCCCATGCTGCTCGGCATGGTCTGCCACGAAGTGGCGCACGGCTGGGCCGCGTGGAAGCGCGGCGACCCCACCGCCAAGATGCTGGGCAGGTTGACCCTGAACCCCCTGCCGCATCTGGACGTGATGGGCTCGCTGCTGTTCGTCTTCACCGCCCTTACCAGTCCCTTCATTCTCGGCTGGGCCAAGCCCGTGCCCGTGAACCCCCGGTACTTCAAGTCCATCCGGCGCGACATGGCGCTGGTTTCCGTGGCCGGTCCGCTGACCAACATGCTGGTGGCCCTGGGGTTCGCCCTGTGCCTGCGCCTGCTTACGCTGGTCCTGCCCGTGGAGCTGTGGGGCGGCAACGGAGTATACGACTTTTTCCTGTACATGTTCTTCATCGGCATCAAGGTGAACTTCATGCTGGCATGGTTCAACCTGATTCCCATTCCGCCGCTGGACGGCGGCAGCATTCTTGCGGGCATCCTGCCGCGCTCCATAAGCTGGCACTACCAGAAGATGGAACGGTACGGGCTGCTTCTGCTGGTGGTGTTGCTGGCGACCGGGGTGCTGTTTCCCGTGTTGTCCCCGCTGGTGCAACATTCACAGGCGTTCGTGCTGTGGCTGGTGGGATTGGACTAGCGTTTCACGCCGCCCCGCGCCGCCGTGCCTGAAGCCGCAGGCCAGCTGTCCCAAACGGCGCGCGTGGCTGCATCGTCCGTATCCGCCCGCCGTCCCGCCGTGGCCCACGCATGGCCGGGCGGCGTTGTGCCGAGGGTACGCGGGCCCTTCCCGCTGCCCGTGCGCTGCATATTTCGACATCCCATCCCCATCGGAGGAACGACAGATCATGACCACCCCCGACAAGCGCACCGTTTCCGGCATGCGGCCCACCGGGCCGTTGCACCTTGGCCACTACTTCGGCGTGCTGAAGAACTGGGTCGAGATGCAGCATGAAATGGAGGCGTTCTTCTTCGTGGCCGACTGGCACGCCCTGACCAGCGACTACGCCGACCCCGCGCGTATCCGCGAGTTTGTGCCCGAACTGGTCACCGACTGGGTGGCCGCCGGCCTGGACCCGGAAAAGTGCGTGATGTTCCAGCAGTCGCACATCAAGGAACACGCGGAATTGCACCTTATCCTGTCCATGATCACTCCGGTGAGCTGGCTGGAACGCAACCCCACCTACAAGGAACAGAAGCAGGAAGTGGTCAACAAGGACCTCGGCAACTACGGGTTCCTGGGCTACCCTGTGCTGATGGCCTCCGACATCCTGATCTACCACCCCAAATGGGTGCCCGTGGGCCAGGACCAGTTGCCCCACCTGGAGCTGACCCGCGAAATCGCGCGGCGCTTCAACTTCCTGTACGGTGAGTACTTCCCCGAGCCGGAAGCGCGCCTGACCCCGGCGGCCAAGTGTCCCGGCCTTGATGGCCGCAAGATGTCCAAAAGCTACGGCAACGCCATCTACCTGCGCGACACCATGGACGAAATCACCCCCAAGGTGCGCGGCATGTTCACCGACACCAACCGCCTGCGCAAGAGCGACCCCGGCAACCCCGACGTGTGCAACCTGTTCCCCTATCACGAACTGATGGCCACCCCGGAACAGCAGGCCGAAATTCGCCAGGGCTGCACCTCTGCCTCGCTGGGTTGCGTGGACTGCAAGAAGATATTCCTCGAAAACCTCGGTGCCTTCCTGGGCCCGTTGCACGAGCGCCGCGCCGCGCTGCTGGCCAACCCCAAGGGCATTCAGGACATTCTGGAGGCCGGGGACACCCGCGCCCGCGCCGAGGCGTCGAGAATCATGGCGGGCGTGCGAGACCGCCTCAACTTCTAGTTGCCGCTGCGGCCGGGCGCTTTTGCCCGATCGCTGCGTCAAACGGCATGGCCGCTCCGGTCGAGTACGGTAAGAGCGCGCTGCGGTCCGCATCCGTAGGACTCGTGCGGAGCACTCATCCAACGGCTGAGGCACACTCCCGTCACGGCCATGCCGTTTTCCTTGCCCTCGGGGCAAAATCGCCTCGGCGGCAACGGCAACTCGGATACCCTGTTGTCGCAATGTTGGGCGCAGGCAAGCGCCTTGCCCCGAACGATGCGTCCGCCTTTCGCATGGCGCGCGTCGCCCTCGGGCAGGCTGTGCGGAGAGTGCCTACATCGCATCGGGTGGGCGGGTGATAGACTCATTTGATGGTCAGGGTAGATATCTACTCTTTCGAATTCTCAGGACGACCGCGCCGGACATCCGACGCACTGCCAAGCGAGGCGACGATGACCGGCGAGACGAACAACTGTAGCGGATGCGGCCCGGCAGGTGCGGAGGCCGCACAGGGCGACGAGACCCAGGCCTTTCTGGAAAGCCTGCCGGAACTGCATGCGGGCCAGACCTTTCAGTTTGCCTGCCATCCCGGCGTGCGCTGCTTCAACGCCTGCTGTTCCGACCTGAACATGCCGCTCACGCCGTACGACGTGCTGCGGCTGCGCCGCAACCTGGGCATGGGCAGCGAGGCATTCATCAACACCCATGCCAGGGTGGGGCAGTACCCGGACACCGGCTTTCCCGCCCTGTTCCTGCGCATGAGCGACCACCCGCTGAAGCTGTGTCCGTTCGTCAGTGATGCCGGGTGCACCGTGTATCCCGACCGTTCCGGCGCCTGCCGCACCTATCCGTTGGGGCGCGCCACCAAGGAAGACGAGTCGGGCAACGTGGTGGAGCAGTTCTTCGTGGTGCGCGAGGAACACTGTCGCGGGTTCGATGAATCCGGCGAATGGTCCAGCGGCACCTGGCTGGCCGATCAGGGGCTGGAACCGTACAATGCCTCCAACGACCGCTACATGCGCCTCATGGCGCGCTGCAAGCGGCAGGGCGCGGCCATCAGCCCCAAGCAGGCCACCATGGTGCTGCTGGCGTGTTATCAGCTTGACCGTTTCGTCGATTTCATCCGGGGCGTGAAGCTGTTCGATCGGCTGGAGATGGACGCGGACCGTCAGCAGCAGGTGCTGGATGACGAGGAAGCCCGCCTGGATTTCGCCTACGACTGGGCGGAACTGGTGCTGTTCGGCGACTGCGCGGCGTTGCGCATGAAGGGATAGCGGCAACGTTGCGCCACCTCCGTCGGGGGGTGCGGGGGGCGCCACATGCCGTCGATCCTGGACGGACGGTATTCTGCCAGGCCGCGCTTTCGCGTCATGTTCAATGTTCAACCAATGTCCAATGTCCGCCCGGCCATGTTCCCGCATGCCAGACGGTAACCGGAGCCAGCCATGGACGCAGCCCAGCCTGACCTGATGCACCCCGCCGTGGTGGACCGCGCCGTGCTGCCTGCCCTGCTGGCGCCCCGCCGCGCCGCCGGGCAGCGGGTGGTGTTCACCAACGGCTGTTACGACATCCTGCACCCCGGTCACGTGGATCTGCTGGCCCGCGCCAGGGCCGAGGGCGACCTGCTGGTGCTGGGCCTGAATTCCGATGCCTCGGTGCGCCGTCAGGGCAAGGGCGCGGACCGTCCGGTGAACCCCTTCGCGGTGCGGGCCTACGTGCTGGCGCATCTGGCCAGCGTGGACCATGTGGTGGAGTTCGACGAGGATACCCCCCACGCCCTCATCGCGGAAATCCAGCCCGATGTGCTGGTGAAGGGCGGCGACTGGTCCGTGGACCGCATCGTGGGCCGCGACATCGTGCAGGCCCGCGGGGGCCGGGTGCTCAGCCTGCCCCTGTTGCCGGGATTTTCCACCACGGGACTCATTCGGCGCATTCGGGCCGGGCTGTCCGCAGGGGAGCACGAATAGCGCGGAACCTTTTTTTTCGGCTTGTTTCGCAGGGGGCTTGCGCGTTCTGGTTTGCAACGCACGCAAAACACCCCGGTATTCCTTGGGAATACCGGGGTGTTTTGTTTTTGCGCAAGCGCATCGCGCAGGTGGTATCGCGCGGCGTGCGGCTTGCGTGATTGTTTTGTGTCCGGGGCTCAGTGGTAGCGCCCGTGCAGGAAATTGTCCGCGAAGCGCTGTACCGCCGCCTCGTCCACCATCAGCATGTCCATCTGGCGGGTGACGATGAGCAGCCGCCCCAGCTGCACCAGACGCTCCGCAATCTGGGCCGCCGCGAACTTCTGGTAGCGGGCGGTGACCATGTCGCCGCGCACCTCGACATGGAAGCCCAGGGATTCCAGGATGATGCCGATGCAGCGCACCCGGCGGTTCTTGCGCGTTTCGTCCGCTGCCCCGCCCTTGAACTGGAAGGTGATGTAGTTCTTGTTCATGGTCTGGCCGCAGTAGGCGTCCAGCACCCCGTAGTGGTAGCCCACGCGTGAACTGAAGTTCAGGTACTTGTCGGATACCAGCGCATAGCTGCGGTCGCCGAAGCGTTGACCGTGCATGGTAGGCGGTTCGATCATGTGGCGGCTCATGACGGACAGAAAGCCGCTCATGTCCACCGGGCGCGGCTCGCGGTGGTGCACCGCCGGGTCCAGCATGCCTTCAAGCAAGGCCTTGAACGGAGCGGAAACCGCCTGTTCCGGCCATACATAGGGGCCATCCACCCCGGCAAGGCCGCCCCCCAGGTCGATGACGTGCAGGTCCAGCGGCACCGGGGCCTTCATTTCAACGGCCACCGCACCGGCATCGGACACGGTGTCCGACAGCCGGAACATGTGGGCATAGGACAGTTCGTGCACGAAGCGCATCACGTCATGGATGGTGCGGCATGCGGCGGGGGTGAAGTCGGCGGCCTTGGGGTCGTGCAGGTTGAGCGGCGAGACCAGTGCGGCCACCTGCTTGAGCAGGTTGTGGATGGGCGTATCGCGCAGGCACACGGCGTGTTCCTCGCGCAGGGGCAGCAGTTCCTCCACCCGGCCTAGGTAGACCCGGCAGGAGAAGGCGTCCACGGTCACCTGCATGCCTGCGGGCAGTGCGGTCATGGCCCCCGGCGCGTTGACGATGGTGGGCACGCCGAATTCCCGCGCCAGCGAGGCCATGTGCCCGGTGATGCTGCCCGCCTCCGCCACGATGGCCTGGGCGCGCTGCATGACCAGCACGTAGGACGGCGAGGAATGCATGGCCACCAGGATGCCACCTTCCGGGAACAGGGCCAGTTCCTCCGCGCTTCCGGGCTGGACCACGGGGCCGCAGCCCACGCCGGGGCAGGCGGGCTCGCCGCCGTGCAACAGTACCGGATAGCCCTCGATGAGCGGCGTGGTGCGCGCGTCGCCGCGCGGGGTGGTGGTCAGCGGGCGGGCCTGGAGCAGCAACAGCCGTCCGGCCTGGTCCAGCGCCCATTCCACGTCCTGCGGCACACCGTAGTGCGCCTCCACCTGCCTGCCGATGCGGGCGAGCTCGGCGGCCTGGGCGTCGGTCAGGCAGGGGGTGTCGCGCTGGGCCTCGGGCACGTCTTCCTCGCGCAGGCGCCCGTCCTCGCCGGGGGTCAGGCGACGGGCCTTGCACACCACGTTGCGCGCTACCGGGCGGGGCGCATCCTCGCGGCTGAACAGCCAGGTGTCCGGTTCCATCTCTCCGTCCACCACGGCCGCGCCCAGTCCCCATGCGGCGTTGATGACCATGGAATCGGACAGCAGGTCCACCGGGTGGCGGGTGAACAGTACCCCCGCAGCCACGGAATCCACCATCTCCATGCAGGCCACGGCCATGGCGCTGGCATCCAGGGTGATGCCCTGGTGCAGGCGGTACACGATGGCCTGGGGCATGAACAGGCTGGCCACCACCCGCTTCCACGCATCCACCACGCCGTCGCGGTTCACGTTGAGCACCGAAAGGTACTGCCCGGCGAAGGACACGTGACTGTCCTCGCTGAGCGCGCTGGAGCGAACCGCCAGCCGCAGTGGAACCCCGCCGCCAACGCCTGCATCATCCACGGAGCCGAACGCCGCGTCGCAGGCGGCGTGCAGGGCGTCCACCACATCCGGCGGCACGGTGGCGGCGGCAAACAGGGACTGGATGTCCTCGGCCACGTCCAGCACGCTTTCCGGGTCCTGGGGGTCCACATCGCGCAAGCGCTTGCGTATTTCGCCCATCAGTCCGTCATGTTCCATGAAGGCGTAGTAAGCGCGGGTGGTTATGGCAAAGCCGCGCGGCACCGGCACCCCCACGCGCGAGGTCAGTTCGCCGAGGTTGGCGCACTTGCCCCCCACCCAGTCCACCATGTCGCCGTTGATTGCGGCAAAGGGCAGGGCGTAGGCCTCCACCGTGGCCTGGGGGCGGCTTTCGAGCAGTTCGGTGATTTCGGTGTTGATGCGTTCCACCACGCCGGGCAGGGCGGGGTAGGCATCGCCCGAGATGGCATTGAGCGCGGTGGCCATGCGCATGGCGTGGAACACCGCGCGGGTGGCTTGCGAGCGCAGCCACGTGGCCCCGAACAGGGTACACCCCGCGACCTTCTCGTCCATGTCCGCGAGAATGCGTGCAAGCTCGGCGTTGGAGTCCAGCAGGTCCTTGAAGTGGGCGTAGCGGGCGCGGAATACCCGCATGACCCGTTCGCGCGATTCGGCGTCCACGGCGCGCCTGTGGCCGAACAGCCCGCGCAGGCGTTCCAGCAGCGAGGAAGGCGGCGGCGCGGCAAGCATGGGTTACCTCCGTGCCGGTGCCGGGGCACCGCCGTCGGTCAGTACGTACCGGGTGGCCGGCCCCTTGCCCACCTTGCGGATGAAGCCCTTGCGCACCATGTCTTGCAGGTCGTACTGCGCGGTGCGCACGGGTATCTCGTTGCCCACGATGTCCTGATACTGGGTGCGGGTGATGCCGCCGTTGCGGCTGATGAATTCCCATGCCGCGCGTTGGCGCGGGTTCAGCGCAGACAGCGCGGAAAGGGGCGGCATGGACCCCGTGTCCGTTCCGTTGCGCGTCTGGCGGGCATTGCCGGGGGGCGTGCCGGCGCGGTCGTGGCGTCCCGGTCCGCCGTGCATGCCGGTAGCGTCGGACCAGTCCTGCCCGTCGTTGCCGGACCCGGCGGCCACGATGCGCCCGCTGACCGGGTCGTACACGGTGGCGCCCGCCTGCCCGCCCATGGATGCTCCGTTCGCAGCTACCGGCAGGCCCTGCGCACCGTACGGGGGGGCGTGGGCGGTACCGTCGCCGGGGTAAGGCGCGGCAGGCTGCACATGCCCCTGGGGCGCGGCTCCGTGCGGGTGGGATGGCTGGCCCATGTTTGCAGGGGCCGGGCTTGGCGGCAGCAGCGCCCCGTGCGACAGGGTGGGGTCCAGTTCCGCGCCAAAGCGCAGGTCTTCGGCGTACAGGGTGTCCCCTTCGGCAAAGGCCACCGCGCGGGTGATGCAGTTCTTCACCTCGCGCACATTGCCCGGCCAGCCGTAGGCCAGCAGTTTTTCCAGTGCCCCGCGTGAAAGGCCCATGGCCGGGCGCTTCAGGGTTTGGGCGGCCTGCTTCAGGAAGTAGTCGGCCAGGGCGGGAATGTCTTCGCGCCGGTCGCGCAAGGGCGGGGTGTTGATGGTGATCACGGCCAGCCGGTAGTACAGGTCCTCGCGGAAGGTGCCCTGGCGGGCGCAGTCCTTCAGGTCCACGTTGGTGGCGGCGATGATGCGCGCGTCGAAGGGCAGTTCGTCGTCGCTGCCCAGGGGGCGGATGCGCCGCACCGACAGGGCGCGCAGCAGGGCCTGCTGTACCTTGGGCGAGGCGTTGCCTATTTCGTCGAGGTGCAGCGTGCCGCCGTCTGCCGCCACGAAGGCCCCCTTGCGCTCGCCCCGTGCCTCGGAAAAGGCCCCCTTCACGTGCCCGAACAGGGCGTCCAGCAGCAGGTTTTCGTCAAGCGCCCCGCAGTTGATGGAAATGAACGGCCCGCCCGAACGGTCCCCGGTCATGTGGATGGCCTCGGCGGCCAGTTCCTTGCCGGTGCCCGTCTCGCCGATGATCAGCACGTCGGCCTCGACACCGGCGGCCTTGCGGATCATGCCGCGCAGTGCGCGCACAGATTCGCTGGTGCCCACGATGCCGGGCATGGTGTCCTGCGGCGAAAGCTGGCTCTGCGGCTGCTGTTGCGCGATTTCCGTGTCCAGGCATACCCGCTGCCGTCGCCGGGTGGACTGGATGTGCTCGTCGCGCAGGCGCAGTTCTTCGTTGCGCGCCTGCAAAGCGGCCAGCATTTCGTTGGTGATCTGGCGCAGGGCCTCCGCCTCCGGGTGGACGCGGTCCAGTTCTATGGGAGCAAGGTCGCCCGATTCCAGCTTGCCGCTGGCTTCTTCCGCAATGCGGTGCAGCGGCCCGGCTATGCCACGCCCCAGCATGCCCAGAATGAACGCGGACGCCGCGCTGGCGCACAGCCCGAACACGAACAGCGCGCCATACAGCTTGTACGACGCGGCCATGGCCAGAAAGCTGGTGTCGGTGTAGACGATGCCGCCGACCACCACGGTGCTGGCGCCCGGCCCTTCGCTGAAGGTGACCGGGGCGTAGCTGATGTAGAAGGCGCGGTTCAAGGGCGAGGGGTCTTCCAGCATGGTGCCCAGGCGGCTCTGGCCGGAATTGCCGGACTGCACCTCGGTGACCATGCCCCAGTATCGTTCCTGTTCCGGATTGGGACGGAACGCCGCTTCGAAGCCGGATCGGCCGAAGTCGCCGCGCATGCCCGAGCGGACCGTGTCGGTGGACAGGTCCAGGTTTGGATGTTCCGGCGATTCGGATTGGAACAGTATCCAGCCGTGCGAGTCGAAGAAGAAGCTGCGGTGTTTTTCCGTTTCTTCCGGAAAGATGTACAGCGGCGACCGGCGCGATGCGTAAACCGACAGCACGTTGCGCAGGGCCAGCATGTCCACCGACAGGGTGAGCAGCCCGGTCTGGTTGCCCGCCGCGTCCTGAACGGGCGTGGTCAGCCGCAGCACGTGCATGGACAGCCCCTGCACGGTCCCTGCCGTGGGCACCGAGGGGTAGACCACCTCGGTGGGGGCGGAAATGCGCACGAAGCCGGGCTTGGGCTCTTGCGTGGTCTGGCGGGTCAGCGGGCCGAACCGGGTGGCCAGGGCCTGTTCCAGCGGCACCATCCACACGTCGCGCCCGGTGTTCAGCAACACCATGCGGTTGTCGGGCGTGGAACCCTGATAGGCGATTTCGCGGTACAGGGTACCCATGGTCTCGGCGCGGGTGCGCAGGTGGTGGGCCAGCGAGGCGGCCGAGATGTCGGTGCGGGCAAGGTAGAGCAGTTCGCGCCGGGCCTGCTGGAGCACCTGCTCCATTTCGTGGGCCTGGGCCAGGGTGGCCAGCAGCGAACTGCGCCCCAGTGCGTCGTGCAGGAAATTCTGGGAGATGCGGTGAGAAATGACCCCGCTGATGACCAGCAGCAGCATGAACGCGGGCAGCGCCGCGAAGAGCAGCCGCTTGGCAATGCTCCATTCCGCGAAATTGCCTTCCAGCCGGAACAGCGAGCCGAACAGCGGCGGCCGATAGTAGCGCATGCCTTCTCCCTGCCGTGGGTGCGTGGCGGTGGCCGCCCGTATCGGGGCGGAGCGCAGGAACGACCGACCCGCCGAGGTCCGTTTTCAACTGCAAGCGTGGCCGAAACGTGCCCGGCTGGCGCGCCAGCCGTTCGGGCCGCCCCGGCAGCGGATGCGCACTGCATTCGCCGAGGGCGTACACCTTTGTTTATGAGCGTTTCTTTCCTGTTTCGCAACCGGTGGCACGAACGGAACGGGGTGACTGGTGCGGGGTGCTCTTTGGTACGTGCAGGTTGAGAAATTATGTACAAGGCTTTGCGCGATCGTGCAAGCGCAACTTGCGCGAAATGAAATTGATTTTGTATTTTAACGTGTTGGGTTGTGTGGCATGCGGCTTGCTACCTCCGTGTCGCGCGGTGACAACCGCGCAATGCGCAGGACCAAAACCGCACTCCAAGGGGGGGTGCGGGTGGACGGAAAGGCGGGCTTCGCGGCCGGACGGGATCGCCAGGGGCGAGGACGGGCCGGGGGCGGTAGCCCAAAAGGGCGGCAGGGGCTGCCCGCAACCTGGAGGATGCACATGAGAAGGATCAAGACGCTGTTCCTGTCGCTGCTTACGTTCGTGCTGGCCATTCCCGGCCTGGCACTGGCCGCTGGCGGCGGCGGCGCGCCCGTGGTCATCGTGGCCGACACCCGCAAGCTGGACGGGGTACTGGCCTGGTGGGCCAACCTGTACAATGAAAGCCACGTGCAGTTCGCCGTGCTGACCATCATCCTGATTCCGCTGGTCGGCGTGATCTTCGGCGTGATCGCCGACATCGTGATGAACTGGATCGGCATCGACCTGAAGTCCCGCGAACTGGCCGAACACTAGGCCGCGCCCGCACCAAAGGAGAATAACGATGGAATGGCTCTATATCCTCATGCCCATCGCGGGCGTTAAGATCTTCTGGCCCGGCCTGATCATCCTCGGCGTGGGCGTCGGCATCATCGGCGGTTTCTTTGGCATGGGCGGCGCCTGGATGGTCACCCCCGGCCTGAACATCCTCGGCTTTCCCATGGCCTTCGCCATCGGGACGGACATCGCCCACATGGCGGGCAAGTCGCTCATCTCCACCATGCGCCACGGCAGGTTCGGCAACGTGGACTACAAGTTGGGCCTGATCATGCTGGTGGGCACCGTGGTGGGCTTTGAAGTGGGCGCCCAGATGGTCATGTGGCTGGAACGGATAGGCAACGTCGAAAAGGTGGTGCGCTGGATCTACATCGCGCTGCTTGCCGCCATTGCCTGGATGGTCTTCCACGACGTGGCCAAGCGCCGCGAAAAGGAACGCCAGGCCGCCGCGCGTGGTGAAACGCTGGAAGCGGGCGCCACCGGCGTCGAGTGGCACAAGACCCTGCACAAGATCAAGATTCCCCCGATGGTGCACCTGAAGGAAGCGGGCGTGTACTGCTCCGCGTGGCTGCCCATCTTCGTCAGCTTCGCCACCGGCTGGCTGGCTGGCATCCTCGGCATCGGCGGCGGTCTCATCCGCATGCCCGCCCTCATCTACCTCATTGGCTGCCCGACGCACGTGGCCGTGGGCACCGACCTGTTCGAAGTCGCCATTTCCGGCCTGTACGGCGCCGCCACCTACACCTACAAGGGCCGTACCGAACTCGTGGCCGCCATGATCATGCTGGTGGGCGCTTCCATCGGCGCGCAGGTGGGCGCGGTGGCGACCAAGTACATCAAGGGCTACGGCATCCGCATCGCCTTCGGCCTCGCCGTGGTTGGCTGCGCCCTCTCGATCCTGATGAAGCTCGTGCAGCCCTGGGTGCCGCAACTGAAGGACGTGCTCGACGCTGGCGCCACCGTGCTGGTGCTGGGCCTTGTGTCCTGCATGTCGCTGTACATCTTCGTCCGCATGGTTCAGGGCGTGAAGATGGAACTGGCCCGCAAGAAGGCCGCCTAGCCGTACCGCACGCGAGAGAAGGAGAAAACATATGAGACGCTTTCTGCTGATGCTGCTCGTGGTGGCGCTGCCCCTGGGCCTCGTGGGCTGCGGTGAATACGGCAAGGTGGATCAGGGCCGGGTGATCGCATACGACAAGAACGCGAAAACCATTACCCTGATTCAGGACAAGGCCATGGAGCCGCTGAATCCGGACTACTCCATCCTGCCCCCCCACACCTACAAGCTGCCCGTGGACCCCGCCGAAATGGGGCCGGAACCCAAGGCCGGGCAGCGCATGAAGCTGGATACCAAGGCCAACATCATCCGCATCTTCAACACCAAGACCCAGGCGTTCGAAGACATCGCGTTCAAGATGGTGGACCTGCAGGAGAACATCGACCGCAACCATCCGCTGGTGTTCGACAAGGCCACGGAAACCGCCAAGAAGTTCCCCATGGTGGACCGCGACAAGAAGACCGTGGCCATCTACTCCGGCCGCCAGAAGATGCTGTGCACCATCTCGCTGCCTGACGAATACTTCGCCCTGCCCGATGCCACCTGGGATGCCGGCGACGAAGTGCGCGTGTACTACAAGGCCGAGGGCGTGTCCCTGCGCTTCATGAACATCACCAAGACCGACATCTTCAAGAAGTAGCCAGACGGCGGCGGGGCTGGCGACAGCCCCGCCCCTTCCCCTCCTTCCGCCCCGCCATCCCCCCGTTTGCAGGGTGAGGTGATGGCGGGCCGGAACGGGCGGAAGAAGCCCAAGGACAAACGACAAGGAGCGACACCGTGGAAGACCAGATGGATTTCGCAACCACCGTGGCCCACAAGCTGTTGGTGCTGACCATGAACATGCTGGCCATCGCGGCGGTGTGCGCGGGCATGTACCGCGCCTCGTTCGTGCCGGACGAATTCACCCCGGTGTTCTTCAAGACCTTTTTCACGGTGCTGGCCCCTTCGCTGGTGCTGGGCTGGTGCGCCAAGCGCTGGCTGCGCGCCAGGGGCCGCGCGTGACCAAGTCCGCGCATCTGGCGCGCCAGCACCGGCGTTCCGGGCGGGTGGCGCTGCTGCTTCTGCTGGTCTGCGCGCTCAGCCTGGTGGATGGGCTGGTGGGCAGCATGCAGCAGGGCTTCAACCGTACCGACGCGCTGCCCGGCGGCGAATACCCCGTCAGCGGGCCGCTGCCGCCACGGACGGAGACCATCGAGGACATGGTCATCGAGGGGGGCACCGACGACAGGCAGGTGCGCCTTGTCCCCTACGAAGTCTATTCCGGCTACTGGCTGGGCGGAAAGATGTGGCGCGGCGCCATCAAGGTGGGGGCCAGCCCCGCCTCGGGCGAATATGTCATCCGCGTGCACGACAAGTATGGCGAAAAGCAGAACCCCACGCTGGTATTTTCGGTGCAGGTCTGGCCCGACGAGGCCACCCGGATGGCCAATGCGCCGGAACGGCTCACCCGTTGGCTCGGCATCGAACCCTTTGCCCTGTCCGTGCTGGTGCTGCCCTTTGCCGTGTTGGCGGGGTTCTGCAACTTCATGCTGGGCCGGGCCTGGAGCCGGGCTCTGCTGGCCGAGCGCAGTGCCGAAATCTACAAGCTGCTGCCCGCGCCCGACGGCGGCGGCAAGGACGTCACCTTCGGTCTTGGCGTGCAGCACGGTGCCAGCCCCGGCATGCGCTGCCGCATCCACCGGCCCGACGGCACCCCCGTGGGCGAGGCGCGGGTGGTGGAATGCACCGCACGCGACTGCGTGGCCCGCGTGCCGCACGGCCTGAACGTGCAGCCCGGCGATGTGGTGACCTTGCCCGACATCGCGCTCCAGGCTGCGGAAACGCACGGCGCGTGAAGACGCCGCAACCGAACCGGCGGGCTGAAGGGCTGGCGGGCAGAGGCCCGGGAGGAGGAACATGGACTGTCCGGAACTGCTGAAAAGCTGTCGCATCCTGCTGGTGGATGACGAGGACGGCTTTCGCGATGCGCTGCTGCGCCGCATGCGCAAGCGCGGCGTGACCATGGACGGCGTGGCCAGCGGCCAGGCCGCGTTGGAATGGCTGGCCCGGCAGGCGGTGGACGTGGTGATCCTGGACATCCAACTGGGCGACATGGACGGTCGCGACGTGCTGCGCGAAATTCGCAAGTCCGGCGGCGAAGACCCGGCGGTGATCATCCTGAGCGGGCACGCCTACACGGACATCGCGCTGGACGCCATGCGCGCCGGGGCCAGCGACTACCTGCTCAAACCCTGCCCGGTGGAGGAACTGCTGGAGCGCATCGAAACCGCGTTCGAACAGGTGCTGGAGCGGCGCGCCGCGCAATAGCGCCAGCGCGGTTGCGGCCCCGGGCAAGATAGTGAATTTCGCCGGGCCCCCCGGCACGGCGTGCACCCGCCGCAAGTGTCCCACGACAGCATACGCCCATCCCCCCTCCACAGTCCGGGGCGGAACCTTCGCAGCAGACGGTTCCGCCCCGGACTCACGTGGTGCGGGGGGAAGGGTGCGGGGGAAGGCCGCGCACCCGCGCGTGGAGGTGCCGGGAAGCAGCACGCGTTTGCTGTGGCCGCTGGCAGGCGAGGGGAGATGACCGGGGGGCGGATGTGCGGGATGTGCGGATGGGCGGGATGTGCGGATGGCCTGAGGGCGGAAAGGCGGATGGACAGACGGCAGGGCGGGCCGTGCGTCCCCTGCGGCAAAGCGTGAGGACGTCAGCCGCGTATGTCTGACTGACGGGCGGGCGTCAGTCGCGCAGCAGCACCCAGGTCAGTTCGTGCTTGTTGTGGGCCAGGTGCAGCAGGCGCGACCCCGGCACCGCCGCGAAGGCGCGCGCGGTTGCGTGGTCCGTTTCGGCCTGAAACTTCAGGGTGCACACGAAGTTGCGGCACTGGCCAAGTTCCAGCCAGCGGCCCACGGTGGCCAGCAGCCTGTCCGGGTAGCAGATTACGTCCGAGAACAGCCAGTCCACGGCCCCGGCGTGGCGCGGGTCCAGCCCAAAGGCGCTGCCGGTGCAGAAGTTCACATTGGGGTGGGCGGCGATGTGCGGGGCGATGTCCGCCTTGTCCACACTGAACACGCGCGCGCCCAGTTCCGCCAGCACCCAGGTCCATCCGCCGGGGCAACTGCCCAGGTCCAGGCACAGTTCGCCGGGGCCGGGCCGCCTGCCGATGAGCGTGAACAGTTCCCACAGCTTCAGGTAGGCGCGGGTGGGCGGTACGGTGCGGTTTTCCTCGAAGCGGGGTTCGCCGTCGGGGAAGGGGCTGGTGCACCGGGCGGATGCCAGCACTAGGTCCGGCTCCCACAGGGTCCATGAACCCAGCGGAGCCGTGGGCGGCGCATCGCCGAACACCACGGGGCGGGCGGCCACGCGGGGCAACTGCTCCTGCACCAGCGCGGCCCGGCGGTGGTGGCCGGTGGCGTGCAGGTGCCAGTTGCGCTGGATGGCCTTCAGCTTGCGGGCCGCGTCGCCGATGGAGGCAACCGGGATGGTCACGGGGTCCAGCCAGACGTTCTGCGCCCATGCCGCCGGGCGGGGCGGACCTGCGGCCACCACCAGCCGCCCGCGCACGTCCAGTACCCGCGCGTCGTGCAGGTCCTCGAGCTCATGGACGAGGTCGTCGGTGAACCCGGCGGCGGCGATGTAGATGGTGCGGTCATCCAGGGGGGTGGCGGTCATGTTCGTGTCCGGGGGTTGGGAAGGCGGTAAGGGTGTACGGCGGCGTGGGCGTGCCTGTAGCGCGGCGCGGTCCATATGGCAAGGGCGGGGCCGGACGGGAACAGGCAGGCGTCGGCACGGGCGGCGATCCGCGCGGCGCGTGGCCACCGCTCCGCCGTTCCGCGTTGCCACCCGCTTGCACCCGGCCCCGCTATGCCTGTACAGGGCGGTATCGTCGCCCCTGCGCATCCGTCACCAGAAATCGCCGCCGGAATCGCCATGCAACCGCCCATCCGTCATTCCGACCGCGCGCCCTCCCCGCGTGCCCCCGACCGCAGCCATGCGTCCGCGCGCCGCATGGCCGCCCTGTGTCCGCTGCTGGTGTTGCTGGTGCCCTTTCTGGCGGGTGTGGCGCTGACGGCGGCCCAATCCCTGGGCTGGCTGCTGCCGATAGCGTACCTGCCGGAACAGGTTGCGCAGGGGCTTTCGGCACCGGACAGGTGGGCCGGGTGGCGGCAACTGGCGCAGCCGCACATGGCCGGTTCGCTGCTGCTGGGGTTGCGCGTGGCCGGGGTGTCGGCCCTGCTTTCCGTGGCGGGGGGCGCGCTGCTGGCCTACGGGGTGTGGCGGCTGCCCGCCCGCATGCAACTGGCTGCGCTGGTGTTCCGGGTGCCACTGGTGCTGCCGCACATCGTGGTGGCCTTTCTGGTCATCGTGTTCTGGAGCCGTTCCGGCCTTGTGTCCGCCGCGCTGTACCAGGCCGGGATCATCAGCGGACAGGCGCAGTTTCCGGCCCTGCTCTGGAGTGGCGACGGCATGGGCATGGTCATGGCCTACACCTACAAGGAATTGCCCTTCGTCATGCTGCTGGCCGTGGCATCGCTGCGGCGGCTGGACCCGCGCCTCGTGGAGACGGCCCGCATGCTGGGGGCGGGGCGGTGGGCCGTGCTGCGCGATGTGGTGGTGCCGCACCTTGTCCCGGTGCTGCACGCCTCGTTCCTCATCCTGTTCCTGTACGCCTTCGGCGCGGTGGAAATTCCCCTGCTGCTGGGCGAATCCACCCCGGCCATGCCGGGGGTGGCGGCGTACGACCTGTACTTTCTGCGTTCGCTGGAGGACCGTCCGGCGGCGGCCGCCCTGCTGACCCTGCTGCTTTTGTGCTGTACCGGGTTCGTGGCGGCGTACGTGCGGCTGGTGGCCGGGTTGCGCGGTCGGGAGCGTCAACTGTGAGCCCGCGCAACGGAAAGGGCAGGGGCGCCGGGTGGCCGAGCGGCGGGGCGGATTCGCGCCCTCGCTCGCACCCTCGCTCGCACCCTCGTTCAAGCCTGGGATCGCGCCTGTTTCTGGCAGTGCTGTGGCTGCTGTTCGGCCTGCCGCTGCCAGTGCTGGCCCTGTGGGCCGCAGCGCCCGGCTGGGCCTGGCCCGATCTGTGGCCCGCCGTGCTCGGGGGGCGCACGACGGCCTTCGTGCTGGCCAACCGGCAGTCCATTGCCGGGGCGCTGACCTCGTCCACCCTGTACTCGCTGGCCGTGGTGGGCGTAACCCTGTGCGTTTGCTTGGCACCTGCGCGGCTGCTGGCCTTCGGGCGGTTCCGGGGGCGGGGCGCGCTGGAAGGGTTGCTGCTGGCCCCGGCCCTGCTGCCCGCCATGGGTTTTGCCCTTGGCCTGTACGGCACCTTGGTGCGCCTTGGCCTTGCGGACACCCCGGCGGGGGTGGTGCTGGTCTTGTCGGTGGTGTCGTACCCGTACATGCTGCGGGCGCTGGCTTCCGGCTTCGAGACCGTGGGGCCGGACTACGGCCATTGCGCCGCCAACCTGGGCGCGGGGCCGCTGCTGCGCCTGCTGGCCGTGGAGCTGCCGCTGCTGTTGCCCGCCGCCGTGGCGGGCGGGTCGGTGGTGTTCCTGGTGGCCTTTTCCGACTATTTCCTGGTGCAGTTGGTGGGCGGCGGGGGTGTTCCCTCGTTCACCGGGTATCTGTTCCCGGTGTTGCAATCGCCGGACAGGGCTCTTGCGGCCATGCTGTCGCTGGTATTTCTTGTGGTGCCCGTTGCGCTGTTCGTGCTGGTGGAGGGGCTGGTGCTGGCCGTGTACCGGCGGCGCGGCATGTAGGAAGGCGACGGAGCGGAAAGTGATGCCTTGCCGACCCCATTGCGCGTGCAATCCGCATTGTGGCGTGGTATGCTGCACCATGGCCCTGTACGCGTCGTTCGGCGTTGCGGGAGAGCGTCGGCGGCGCGGGGCATAGGGATATCAGAGAGGCTACGGGCACAAGAGTCCGAGGATGCACGGATGACGGCACCAATCGGGCCGCAAGGGGGGCATATGGACTTCATCAATATAGGCGAACGGACACGGAATCGCTGGCAGCAGTCGCTGGACACCCTGGCACGGCTGCTGGGCATTCGGGTGGCCGCCATCATGCGGCGAAACCCTGAGGGACTTTCGGTGCTGCTGTCCAGCAACACTGCGGGCAACCCGCTGGTGCCGGGCATGCGTATGGCTTCCGCAGGGGGCGGCACGTACTGCGATGCCGTCGTGGAGACAGGCAAGCCGGTCTACGTGCAAAACGCGCTGGATGATCCGCACTGGCGCGACAGCCCCATGGTCCGGGCGGGCTTTGTGGCCTATCTGGGCTACCCCCTGCGGCTGCCCAATGGGCGGTTGTACGGCACGTTGTGTCTGCTGGACACGCGACAGTGGCCGGTTTCGGAAGTGTACCGGGGCATCGTGGACGATTTCCACGCACAGGTGGAGGAATTCCTGGCCCTGGCCTACGAGAGCGCCCTGTTCGGCGCGCAGCAGGATACCCTGCCTTCTGCCGCGTTGACCGTGGACATTCGTGGAATGGTGGAAAGGGCCAATCGCCGCTTTTCGAAGCTGTGGGGCATCGAGGTGGACGCCTCCGGTCTGGCAGGGCTCCCGTTGGCAGAGGTGCGCACCCTGCTGGCAGACCGCCTGCTGGACCCCGACGCCATAGCCGCCGTTCTGCCCGATGACGAGGCGGGCCTGGCCGCATCCTCTGGACCGATGGCCTCCTCCGCCCTGGTCGCTCCGGTGCGCATGCCGGACGGTACCGGAGGGCATCTGGTGTTGCTGGCCGATGGCCGCGTGCTGCGGCGCACCCATCGGACCCTGCGCGGCGAGTACGGGCGGGCCTGGGGCAGCGTGTGGCTGTTCGAGGACGTGACCGCCGAGGTGCGTGCCCAGGAAGCCCTGACCCGCAGCGAGGAACGGCTGAAGCTGGCACTGGACGCCGCCAGCGAGGCCCACTGGGACTGGAATTTCGAGACCGGCGAGCTGTATTGCAGCCCGCGCTACTACGAGATGCTGGGCTACGTGCCGGGTGAATTCGAATGCACCCACGAGGCCCTGCGCGACCTGATGCACCCCGACGATCTGAGCGAAGTCACCGCCGCCCTGTGCATGCCGGACCCGGCAGTGTCGCACGCGGTGGCCGCCTGCGGGGTGGGGCAGTTCGAGGTGCAGTTTCGCCTGCGCACCAAGAACGGCGGCTGGAAATGGATGCTGGCGCGGGGCCGCGTGCTGGCCCGGCGCGAGGACGGTTCGCCCGCGCGGGTGGTGGGCACGCACATGGACATCACCACCGCCGTCAGCCAGCGGCTGGCGCTTGCCCGCAGCGAGGAACTGTTCCGGGGCATCTTCAGCACCGCCTCGGTAGGCATCGTGCTGCTGGACCGCTTCGGCCTGCTGGTGCGGGTCAACGAAGCCTGCGCGCGCATGCTGGGCTACGAAGTGGAGGAAATGCGCGGCCAACACTTCAGCCGGTTCATGCACAACGACGAAACCACCCTGGCCGCCACCATCCTGGCCGGCCTGCTGGACCGCACCCAGACCACCAGTCGCCTGCAACACCGCCTGCGCGGCAAGGACGGCGACTACCTGTGGACCGACATCAGCGCCTCGCCGCTGGAAGGGCCGGACGGCGAGGTGGAGGCGGCCCTGGCCATCATCGTGGACATCAACGAGCAGCGCGCGGCCCAACAGGCCCAGGAGGACAGCGAGCGGCGCTACCGGGCCCTGTTCGAGAACGCCCAGGTGGGCATTTTCCGCACTCGCATCGCCGATGGCGTATTCCTGGAGGCCAACAGCCGGATCATCGAAATGTACGGCTGGCCGGACCACGACGAATTCATGAAAACCATGCGGTCCACCGAATGGTATGTGGACCCGGAGGCCCGTACCCGCATGGTGTCGACCCTGCTGCGCCGGGGGGAATTCCGCAACATGGAAGTGGAAATGCGCCGCCGCGACGGCTCCACGGTGTGGTTCGAGTATTCCGGCAAGCTGGACGGCGACACCGTCATCGGCGTGGCCCAGGACGTCACACAGCGCCGGGCGGCGGAAGCGGCGCGCCAGCGGTCCGAGGCGCACTACCGACTGCTGTTCGAGGCCGCAGCCGACGCCATCTTCCTGCACGACCCCGAGGGGCGCTTTCTGGACGTGAACGAGGTGGCTTGCCGCCGCCTGGGCTACACCCGGCGCGAACTGCTGACCATGAACCCGCGCGAACTGGACGCCGAGGAATTCGCCGAGCAGGTGGAGGAGCGCATCCTGCAACTGCGCGAGGAAGGATCGCTGACCTTCGAATCCGCCCATCGCACCCGCAGCGGCACGGTCCTGCCCGTGGAAATCCACGCCAAGCTGCTCGATTTCGACGGCAGGCCCGTGGTGCTCAGCATCGCGCGGGACATCACCGACCGCAAGCGGCTGGAACAGGCCCTGATGCGCGAGGCCACCACCGACCCGCTGACGGGCATCCGCAACCGGCGGCAGTTCTTCGTGGACGCCGAGCGTGAAATGGGCCGGGCCGTGCGCTACGGGCGCCCGCTGGCCGTGCTGATGCTGGACCTGGACCGCTTCAAGCGCGTCAATGACCGCTTCGGCCACCATGCGGGCGATGCCGTGCTGCTGGGCTGCGTGCATGCCTGCCAGCAGGCGCTGCGCGATACCGACATACTGGGGCGGCTGGGCGGCGAGGAATTCGCCGTGGTGTTGCTGGAAACGGACCTGGACGATGCGCTGATCGCCGCCGAGCGGCTGCGCAAGGCCGTGGAGGAAATGGACGTGCCGTTCAGCGGGCAACGGTTGCGCTGCACGGTGAGCATCGGCCTTGCCCTGCGCGGGCCGGGGGACGGGGCGCTGGACGACATCCTGCGCCGGGCGGACACGGCGCTGTATGCCGCCAAGGAGGCGGGCCGCAACCGGGTGATGCTGGCGCGCGCCGTCAACGGCGGGGTGGAAGACCAGAACCGTCGCTGGAGCAGTGGCGGCGTGCTGCGCGGCGAGGGCTGACCGGGGCGGGGCTGGTCCGTCGACCGCGCCTGACGTGAGGGCGCGCAGTGCGGCGAACGGGCGGCGGTAGCACAACAATGCAGAACGGGCGCTTTCCGGAGGGTTTCCGGAAGGCGCCCGTTGCGTTGGTGGTATTGGTCGCGCTGTTGGCGGCATGCGCCGTGCCGACTGGCGGAGTGGCTGTGCCGCTCGTTGGAATGGGCCGGAGCTGCGCGTTACGGTGCGGTCGGGGCACCGGCGGAGGGCGTTTCCGCGCCTGTCGGGGCCGCCGAGGGGGAAGTCCCTGCCGGATTGGCGGGGGTGGGCGGAGCTTGCGTGGTGCTGCCGGAGGTTTCGTTGGCTGCGGGATCTTTCGCGGCATCCGCCGGACTGCCTGCCGTGTCCGCTCCTGTCTGGAGGGATTGGGGAGGTTGGGCGGGTTGGGTGGGCCGGGCCGCCTCGCGCGGGGCGGTGGGGGCGCGCACACCGGCGTTGACCGGCGTGGTGGCGTTGCCTTTTGTGGTGGAGCTGGCCCCCGTGGCGTCCGTGGTGCCGTTTCCGGCGGGCGTGGACGTGCGCGGCTGGGGCGTCGGGGCCGGTTTGGCGGCATCCGCTCCCGGCGCGTCCGGCGTGGTGCCCCCGGCGGTTGCCGCGCCGGGCTCGGCGACCTTGTCCCCGGCAGCGGAGGCTGCGGCCTTGCCTTGAACCTCCGGGGCCTTGGCCCTGGACTCGGTGGGGGGCGCCGTATTGGTTGCCGCTGCGGCGTTTTGCGGCGCGGGAGCGGCGTCGTCCGTGGGAGACGGGGTGTCCGTGGTACTCACGGGGGGCGCGGAAGTGGCGGGCGTGCCCTGTGTGCCCTGTGTGGCAGTCTGGTCGGTCCCCCTGGCGCGTCCGGCGCGCTGGAAGCGGTTCACGGCGCGGTTGTGTTCGTCCAGCGTGGCACTGAACTGGTGCGAGCCGTCATTGCGCGACACGAAGTAGAAATAGCCGTGTTTTTCCGGCGTGGTGGCCGCGCGCAGCGATTCCATCCCCGGCGAGCAGATGGGGCCGGGGGGCAGGCCGGGGCGGCGGTAGGTGTTGTACGGGTTGGCGGCGTCTTGCAGGTGCGGGCGGCGCAGGTTGCCGTCGAAGGTATCGCCCAGCCCGTAGATGGTGGTGGGGTCCGCCTGCAACAACATGCCGGTGCGCAACCGGTTGGCGTACACCCCGGCCACGCGGCCCCGTTCCGAGGGCTGGCCGGTTTCCTTTTCCACGATGGAGGCCAGGGTGACCAGCCGCCGCAGCTCGTCGCGGCTGGGGCGGCCATCGGGCCAGACCTGCGCGGCGCGCCGCCAGAAGGTGTCCACCATCCGCCCGGCCACGGCGCGGGCCGCTTCGCGGTCGGGTACCGGCGGCTTCTTGATCAGGTAGGTATCGGGAAACAGGAAGCCTTCCGCCGTGTCGAAGGGGATGCCCCAGTGGCGCAGGAAGGCCGGGTCGGTGATCACCGCGCGGAAGTCCTCCACGGTGACGAAGCCCTCGACCTCCAGCAGACGGGCGGTTTCCCACCAGGTCAGTCCTTCGCGCAGGGTGATGCGCGACAGCACCGGCTGCCCGTTCACCAGTTGGTCCAGCACGCGGAAGGGCGGCCAGTTACTGTGTACCAGAAAACGACCGGCCTTCAGCGAACCTTCCCAGCCGTGGTAGTGGGCCAGCAGCTTGAAGCGCCAGTCGCTGGTCACCGCGCCCTTGTCCACCAGTTGCCTTGTCACCCTGTCGAAGGTGGCGCCGGGCTCCACGTCCACGTAGACGTCCGCACCGGGGGACGCAGCCGGAGTGTGCAGGAAGCGCCAGGCGTCGTACCCCGCATAACCGCAGGCCAGAAGGACCAGCAACACCAGCGCGGCCAGTACGCGCAACAGGATGCGCACCACCGGGCGGCCCGGTGCCGGGGGGGCGGCGGGCGGTGTGGTGGGGGGGGAGGCGGACGCTTCCGGAGTGGGGGGCACGGATGCAGTCGGTGTGGATGATGGTGGGGCGGGCACGGGGGCTGCCGGGGTGGATGCAGGTGACTCGGGCGCGGGCGCCTCTGCTGCTGTGGCGGATTGTGCCAGGGGCGTTTTCGCTGATGTCGCGGTGGCCGTGTCGCCGGATGCCGGGGCAGCGGCGGTGCCGGTCGCGTCAGCAGGGACAGCGGGGACAACAGGAACGGCGGCGATGGTGGCCGTCGCGGCTTCTGGCGTATCGGATGGTGGGGCGGGTTGCGCGTCCGTGGAGTCCGCAGCCTTCGAGGGCGTCGTGTCTTCAGGGGCTGATGTCGCAGGGGTGGGCGCTAGCGTGTCCGCTGTTTCGTCCGCCAGCGCCGTGGGGGCGGCGGTTGTGTCTGCGGCAGCCCTACCGTCCGTGACCTCCGGCGCGCCTGCCCCGTCAGGCGTGCCGGGCGTGCCGGAAACATCCGGCGTTGCGGGCGCGGCTGTACTTGCATCAGGGGCAGTCTGCTGCGCGGTGTCGGCGGCGCTGCCATCGTCGGGCTTGCGTTCGCCCTCCGGCTGTTGCGGAGTGGCGGTAGCGGTGGCCGCGTCAGGCGCGTCAATAGCCACATCGGGGGCCACGGGCTGCGGGCCCTGCTCCTGTGCGGATGGCTGTGCGGGAGTCTGGGGGGAAATTTCCGGGGATGCTTTGGGGGTATCGCTCATGCGGTGATGCTGTCCGGTCAGGCGGGGGTCCGCCGGGATTCGGGCTGGTTGAGGAACGATTGCAGGATGCGCACGGCCGCCTGCTGGTCCACCACGGCCTCCAGCGCCCTGCCGGAAAGCCCGGCGTCGCGCAGGTCGTCCTCGGCCTCGTAGGAGCTCAGGAACTCTTCCATGAGGTAGACGGGCAGGGTGGTGCGGCGCTTCAGCCGTTCCACGAAGTTGCGCACCTGCCGGGTGGTCAGGGTGTCCGTGCCGTCGTGCAGCAGGGGCAGCCCCACCACGTAGGCCTCGGCGCGTTCTTCCTCGGCCACGGCCAGCAGCTCGGCAAAAAACCGGTCGCGGGTGGTCATGACGATGGTGCGGCGCGGAAAGGCCATGCTGCCGCCCGAGTCGCTGGCCGCAACGCCGGTGCGCCTGGTTCCGTAGTCTATGCCAAGGTACTTCATGGGTGGCCGGATGCTACGCCAGCGGGGGCGGCTGGGCAAGCCGTGGAGTGGTGACGGTTTTGCCGTGCGGTCGGTGGTGTCCAGGAAAAGGCGCATCCGTTGCAACGGATGCGCCTTTTATTCTTGTTTCATTGGGTACGCGGGACTCACGCGTCATGGATTTTTGTTCTCTGGCAAGGAAGATGTGCCTTTTGCGGAGGGAGCGTACTCTGGTCGTACGTGACCGTAGCAAAAGGCAGCATCTGACGCGTTGCTCTCGATGGCCGTATGGCTCGCAAGCTCGCCTGACGGCCACGCTTCGCGCCCTTCGGGTCGGTCAGCCAGAGGGCAAAAGGCCATGACGCGCTCTACAGCGAGCTGTCGTCCACCACCCGCACCCCGCCCTCATCCTTGGCCTGATCGGCGGCCTTGCGCAGCAGCTTGCGCCAGTCCGCGCCCTTGGCCAGTTCCGCCAGCCATTCCAGGGTGTGCAGCACGGGGCGCTTGTCCTTCAGGGCCATCATGGTGCGTTTGATGCCCACCTTGCACGAGGGGCAGCCCACGATGACGGGCGCGCCGTCGGCGTAGGTCATGAAGTCCGCCTCAAGGCGCATGCGCTTGCGGGCGCGCAGCTTGTTGTAGATGGCGGGCGAGGTCATGGCGCCCATGCCCGATTCGCCGCAGCAGCCGGGGTTGACGCGGATTTTCGCGCCGGTGAAGGCGGCCACGGCCTGGGCATAGATGTTGGCGGCCTTGCCCTTGTGCACGCCCACCCATTCCGCGTGGCACGAGGGATGGTAGAGCACCTCGGTTCCGGCGGCGGGCTTTTCCGCACCCGTAAGGGCGTCGGCAGGCAGCCGTTCCAGCAGGAACTGCACCATGTCCTTGTGGTGCATGGCCGGGGCAGTGCCCTGCGCGCCCAGCAGTTCGTGGCGCTGGATGCCGTCGCGGCACGAGCCGCAGGCGGTGATGACGTGGGTGACGGAAAGCCCCGCCGCGCGGGCCTTGTCCAGCGCGGCCCTGATGGCCTGCACGTTGAGGTCGCGGTTGGCGGCAAAGGCGTTGTCGGCCCCGGCGGACAGCAGCGGATAGCCGCAGCACAGGTGCTGTTCCGGCATGACCACGGCCACGCCGGATTTCAGCATCAGCATCAGCCCGGCCAGCCCGATGTTGCGGTAGAACAGCCCGCCCCCGCAGCCGGGGAAGTAGAACACCGCCTCCACGGGTTCGCCGGTGGCCGCCGCGCGCTGTTTGGCGCTGGCGGGCACGAAGATGCCGCCCTTGCCGAGGTGCAGGGTTTCCGCAAGGTTCTTGTAGCCCACTTCCGGGCCGGGACCGGCGAACAGCGGGCTTTCGAAGCGTTCGCGCCACCCGGCGGGCACAAGGCCCACGAAGCGGTTCTGAAAGCGCTGGCCCATGGACGCGGCCTTGGCCGCGCGCGGCACGCGCGATGCCGGATCGGCGGACAGCCATTCCAGCACCTTGCGCTTGATGGGGTGACCGCCCGCGTTTTCCGATTCCAGAAAGGCGCGCATGGCCAGGGCCACGCCGGACGAGTCGATCTTCACCGGGCAGACCGAGGTGCAGCGGCCACAGCCGGTGCAGTGCTCCATCATGGTGCGCAGTTCGCCCAGCAGGAAGGGGTCGGGCCGGCCCTTGTTGACCTGCGAATAGTACACCGCCTCCACCAGCGCGCCGAGGGCGATGTTCTTGTTGCGCGGGTGGTATTGCAGCGACTGTTCCGGGTAGAACATGGGGCAGACCTGCTTGCACTTGCCGCAGCGGGTACAGATCTGCACGTTGGCCAAGAGCGCGATCAGCCGTTCCTTGTCGGGCAGGCCGCTCTGGCGGATGTCCTCGATGAGCCGGTTGAACGAGAAGGTGAACGGGCGCACCGGCAGTTCGCGCTGGGTCAGCTTGGCCGGGTTCAGCACGTTGCGCGGGTCCACGCGCTCCTTGAAGGCGCGCAGGGCGTCCATCTTCTCCTTGCGCAGGAAGGCGATCTTGGTGATGCCGATGCCGTGCTCGCCGGAAACCTCGCCGCCCACTTCCTGGGCCTTCGCCATGACGCGGTGGGCCACCTGCTCGGCATTGTGCAGCATGACCGGGTCGTTGGAGTTGACCGGTATGTTGACGTGACAGTTGCCGTCGCCCGCGTGCATGTGGCTGGCCACCTCGATGCGGGTGGCCTGCATGTGGTCCTTGATGCGCTCTATCTTGCGGGCCAGGTTGGCGTGCACGTTGCCAAGTTCGCCCAGAAAGACCACGGCGCGGATCTGCATTTCCTCGTCCGAGATGTCCTTGGCCGAAACCTCGCCCTTGGCCACCTTGGAGGCGTAGGTGAACTCGCGGTTGAATTCCCTGTCGTCCAGCGGCATGCCCGCCAGGCGCCCCACCTCTTGCAGGGCAGAGCGGTAGGCGGTGGCCGCGCATTCCAGGTTCACCTGCTCCAGAAAATCGGCGAACTCGGGCACCCCGTCGATGGGGATGACCACGTCCTCGTTGATCTTGAAGCCGGAGGTGCGGCGGGCGATGGCGGACAGCTTGTGGCGGTCCTCCCAGAAGACTTCGGCTTCCTTTTCGTCGCGCGCGGCAAAGATGTCCGCCCCGTCGTAGGGGTTCACGATGTCCAGAATCTGGTGCACGGCGCGGTCCAGGTGGAACTCGTCGTCACCATCCAGTTGCACGATGAGCACCGAAATGGGGTCGCCCTCGTACTCCGTGGACTTCTTCTTGTATTCTATGGCCTTGACGTACTTGGAGTTGAACTCCTCCAGGGCCGATATCTTCACGTGGTCGCCTTCGCGGCGGATGGTGTCGCGGTAGCCCACCACGTCCTTGATGACCTGCATGGCGCTGTTCATGGAGCGCCCGAAGAATTCCAGCACCAGCACGCGCGAGTGGACCGGCTTCTTGTGCAGCACGAAGCAGGCCTCGACGATGATGCCGTCAACGCCTTCCTTCTGCATGCCGGGCAGGCCGCCCAGGGTCTTGTTGGTCACGTCCTTGCCAAGGCCAGGCAGGCGGATTTCGTCGCCGCGCAGGGCCACCACGTTGCGCACGCCGCCGCTCAGGTCGCGGATTTCGAAGGTGGCCGTCTCGGCGGGCATGATCTTGTGGCGCGGGTGATCCACCCGTGCCACGTCGATGATCTCGCCGGTGGGGGTGACCATGCGCCACGAGAGCAGGTTGTCGAGGGTGGTGCCGTATTCGAAGGCAAAGGGGCCGCCCGCGTTTTCCGCGATGTTGCCCCCGATGGACGAGGCCAGCTTGGAGGCCGGGTCTACGGTGAACAAGAGGCCCTTCTTGCCCGCAGCGACGATGGCGTCGTTGGTGATGACGCCCGCCTCGCAGCACAGTACCTTGTTCTGTTCGTCGATGCTGACGATGCGGGTGAGCCGGCCAAGGCTGAGGATGACCGTGCGCTTGCGGGCGGGCACGGCGCCGCCGGTCAGGCCGGAGCCGCCGCCGCGCGGGATGATGGCGAACTTCAGCTCGTTGGCCAGCTTGACCACCGCGCTGACCTGTTCGGCGGACGCGGGGCTGACCACCAGCATGGGCAGTTCCATGCGCAGGTCGGTGGCGTCGGTCGAGTTTTCCACCAGCGCGCCGGGGCGGGTGTCGATGCACTCGCGCGGCATGGCGGCGGCAAGGCGCTTCACCAGTTCGTCGCGGTAGGCCACCTCGGCCTCGTGCGCGCTCCAGAACATGGTGATGCCTTCGCCGATGCTGGTGGCGTAATGGTGGGCAAGTGCCGCCTTTTCGCCCTCGAAACGCGCGCGAACGCTCGCTTTCACCGTTTCCGCGTCGATGAACGGGTTGTACACGACGAGAAACAGTTCTTCCGCGATTTCGATGGCGAGATGACGTACGGATTCCGGCCAGTCCTCGAACTCGTCGAGGTTGATGCGCAGAATGCGGTTTACGACGAAATCTGCGGAGATGGAGATGTGCGGGCCTTTATGGGGCATGGGCGGGCTCTCTCTCGGGTTGCGGTGAGAGGAAGCCGCTGACTATAGGCGTGCGCGGCTCGGTTGGCAAGTTGAGTGAGCACACGATGTTTCGGCGGGGGGGGGACCGGAGCGGTCGGGAGCGGGCGAGGGTGTCATTCGGGCAGTCCTTCGGAAAAAAATATGTGCATCCCGATGGGTCTGGGCGGCTTATGGTCAGGGTGGTGATGCTATGTTCGCATGAGAAAACTCTCTTGCGTGACGCAGCATTGTATCTAGTTTGTGTGTGCGAACAGCTCTGTGGGACTGTGTAATGCCGAGCGCATTAACTGTAAGATCAATCAATTGATTGTAATTGACTCTTTTTCGGGTTTGGTGTGTAGCGTGGTGCATGCTCCCAGAAAGGAGGAACACCATGCCGCACGCACTGCCACGCGCCGATGTCATGGGACGCCTTGCCGCGGACAACCCGTGGTGGGCCGACGAGACCGCCCGCCCCTTCGCGGCGGACCTGCCGCAGCGAGACCACTTCGCGCCGTTTTTCGAACTGGCCGCCGACTGTGCCCTGCACCGGGCCGTGGTGCTGATGGGGCCGCGCCGGGTGGGCAAGACGGTGCTGCTGCACCAGGTGGTGGATACCCTGTTGCAGCAGGGGGCCGAACGCCGCCAGATCCTGTTCGCCACCCTGGACGCCCCGGCCTACACCGGCATGGACCTGGCCGACTTTGTGGAACTGGCCGCAGAAATGGCGGGACTGGACCCCAATCGCCCCGGCTGGGTCATCTTTGACGAAATCCAGTACATGGCCGACTGGGAGCGCGGGCTGGACACCCTGGCCGCCCGCTGGCCCGCGCTGCGCTGCACGGTATGCGGTTCCGCCGCGCCCGCCCTGCGCCGCATGGGCGATGCCGAGGCGGCGGGGCGCTTTGCGGTGTACATGCTGCCGCCGCTGTCCTTTGCCGAGTTCCTGCGCCTGTCCGGCGGGCAGCGCCGCGACATGAAGCAACTGTTCACGCCCGAGCGCATGGACGAACTGAACGAGTTGCTGGTGCGGTACATGAATTTTGGCGGCTACCCGGAAGCCGTGGTGTCCGAACGGGTGCGCGCGGACATGGCGCGCTTTCTGCGCAGCGAGATCATCGACAGGGTGCTGTGCAGCGACATGCCCGGCCTGTACGGCATCTCGGACGTGCAGGAACTGAACCGCCTGCTGGCCGTGCTGGCCCTGAACAGCGGGCGCGAGGTGACCCTGGAGGACCTGCGCGGCGAATCGGGCATCGCGGTGAACACCCTGAAGCGCTACCTCGACTATCTGGAAGCCGCCTTCCTGGTGGTGCGGCTGCGGCGCATCGACGATGCGGGCCGCCGCTTCCGGCGCGACCGCAGCTTCAAGGTGTACCTGGCCAACCCCTCCATGCGCACGGCGCTGTTCGCGCCCATCACCGGGCCGGACGACCCCGGCCTGCAACCGCTGCTGGAAACCGCCGTGGTGGGGCAGCTGCTGTGCAGCCCGGCCCTGTCCCGCAACACCTGCTACGCCCGCTGGGACGGCGGCGAGGTGGCGCTGGTGGGCCTGCACCCGGTGCACGGCAAGCCGGTGCTGGCCTTCGACATTCGCTGGAGCGACGAGGGCATCATCCCCGGCCAGAAGAACGGCAACGGTCGCTGCGGCGCGCCTGCGGAGCCTGCCGTGACCACCCGCGCCGCACGCAAGGCGGCGGGCAACGGCACCGGGGCGCAGTTGCGGCCCCTGTTCGAGTTTGCCCGGCGGCACAACGTGCGCAAGTCGTACGTGACCACCCGCACCACGTTTACCGTGGGCGTGCAGGGCACTACGGAATTTTCGTACCTGCCCGCGGGCATGCTGGCGTTTACCCTGTCCAGCCAGGCGGCGGAGCGGATATTTGCCAAGCTGGTGACGGCGGACAACCCCTAGACGCGCACGACCGGGCGGGAAGACATTCGGGAAAGGGACAGGCAAGAGCGGAGTACGGGTGCCCCCGCCGCCTCACGGTCACTGTGGGGCGGCGGCGGGACGAATGCACGAGTACGGGGCGGTGCGCCGGTGGTGGAGCTTCTGTGGGGAAGCGGCATCACAGGCGCACCGCCCGCTTTCGTGGGGGATCAACGCGGGTATCCGCGTGCGGTCCCCTTTTGCAGCCGTACGGAGTGGTTCGCCGACTATGCAGTGATCTCCAGCCGGGTGATCAGTCCGCCAGACAGCCGGAAGACAAAGCGCAGCACCACCGGGCTGCCGGGAAAGTTGCCGCTCACCGTGCCCATGACCCTGGTTTCGTCGGCGTAACTTTCCACGGACTGAGGTTCAATGCGCGGGTGGAACTGGGTGTAGGTTTCCTCCTCCCATTCCCGGATGGCCGCGTGGCCGTTCCGTTCACGCTGTTCGTCGATAACCAGCGCGTCGGGCGCGAAGTGGCGTACCATGGCCGCGCCGTCGTGGGCATTGGCCGCCGCGAAGTACCCCGCGATGGCGGGGGGCAGGTTCAGGGTCATGGGGTTCTCCTTGGTACGGGTGGGGCGGCGGGTGCCGCCATGCTTCCGGTATGCCCCCTGCCACTGACAGCCCTGCGTCAGCAGGCAGGGGGCTGTGGACAGGACGGTGTCAGCAGGGTGGGGCAGGGTGGGGGCGTTATCCACAACGTCAGCCCAGGAGTGCCCCATGTTTGCCGTGTACTGCGAACACCCCGACGACAGGAATCCACTGTCCGCGCTGCGCACGGGCGAAATGCCCGCCCCCGTCATCCCCGAAGGCTGGGTGCGCGTGCGTGTCAGCCATGCCAGCCTGAACCGGCACGACATCTTCACCCTGCGCGGCATCACCGGGCAGGATACCCCCATTCCCTTTCCCATGATTCTCGGCAACGACGCGGCGGGCACCCTCGACGACGGCACCCCCGTGGTGCTCTACCCGCTGCTGACCGATGACGGGCGCTCCGGCGACGAGACGCTGGACCCCGGCTGGCACGTGCTGAGCGAAAGGGTGCCGGGCACCATGGCCGAATATGTGGCCGTGCCCGCGCGCAATGCACTGCCCCTGCCCGAGGGCCTTTCGCCCCTGCATGCCTCGGTGCTGGGTACGGCGTGGCTTACGGCCTACCGCATGCTGTTCGTGCGCTCCGGGTTGCGGCCGGGCCAGACCATGCTGGTGCAGGGGGCCACCGGCGGGGTGGCCACGGCGCTCATCCAGATGGGGCGCACGGCGGGCATGGAGGTGTGGGCCACCAGCCGGGGCCGCGACGGCATGGCGCTGGCGCTGCGCCTTGGCGCGCACCGGGTGTTCGCCGATGGCGCGGACCTGCCCCGCCCGGCGGACGCCGTGTTCGACAGCGCGGGCGCGGCCACCTGGGCGCATTCGCTGCGCTGGGTGCGGCGCGGTGGCACCGTGGTGACCATGGGCGTGACCACCGGGCACGAGGTGCGCATGGACCTCTTGCCGGTCATCGTGAACCAGATTGCCATCCGGGGCACCATCATGGGCACCCGCGACGAGATGCTGGACCTGATCAACTTCGTGGTGCGGCACGGCATCGTGCCGGAGATAGGCCGGGTGCTGCCCATGGAACGGGCGGCGGAAGCCTTCGCGGACATGTGCGAAGGGCGGGTGCGCGGCAAGATCGTGCTGACGCGATAGACAGCACGGCGGGACGCGCGGGATATCTCGTTCCCCGGCACCTCGGGTGCGCCGAGCGGGTGGAGGCGGGGCGCCGCGGCGGTCACTCTGCCGCCCCCATGGGCTTCATGCTGTCGTCATGAATCGCCCGGCTTCTGCCGATGATGGCGCGCGGCGGCCTCTGCCCGTTCCGCCAGCATGGTGCGCAGGTGGGGCGGGGCCAGCACCGTGGCCAGCGGGCCGAAGGACAGCAGCCAGTGGGCCAGATGGTCCCAGTCCACGGCAGACAGGGTCAGGGTGATGGAGGAAGGGCCGTGCCCGGTGTGGCCGCTGTGCGCGCCATCCCCGTTTTCGGCAACGGATGCGCGGGGGACCGTGCCGCCCGCGTCCTCATCGGGCGCGCTGCCCCGTGCGCTGTCTTGTGCGCTATTCGGGTGATGTCCCGGCGCGTCGGCAACGCCCATCCACCATTCGCGCCACACGCGGTCCGCCGCATCGGGGTGGAAGCGCACCGTGGCCCGCAGTTCCGGGCGGGGCATGTGTTCGCGCACGTAGGCCCCCAGATTGAAATCCTCGCGCGGGGCAAGGTGTTGGTCCAGCACCACGGGGCGGTGCATGCGGTCGGTGCGGAAATCGCGCAGCGCCCCGCGCAGCCTGCACCACGCGATCAGGTGCCAGCGGCCCAGATAGCGCAGCAGTCCCAGCGGTTCCACCTCGCGCGGGGCGGCATGGGGCTTGCCGTGCCCCCGGTAGTCGAAACGCAGCGGCTGCCTGCGGGCCAGCGCCTTCTGGATCAGGGCAAGGTCTGCCCCGGGGGCGGATTCCGGGTCGGATGCCAGGGCGGTTGCGCCCATGGCCCGGCCAAGGCGCAGCAGGTCCTCGCGTCGGGCCGGGGGCAGCACGGTACGCACCTTCTGCAGGGCCGATTCCATGTGCGCGGACAGCGTGGGCGCGGCGGCCCGCTCCAGCAGCATGGCGCCGGTGGTCAGCGCCATGGCTTCGTCCTCGGTGAAGTTGACGGGGGGCAGCAGATAGCCACGCATGAGCGAATAGCCCACGCCTGCCTCGGCCAGCACCGGCACGCCCGCCTCGGCCAGGGCCTTCATGTCGCGGTAGATGGTGCGCAGGCTGAGGCCGAAGTGCCCGGCCATGTCGGCGGCGGTGGCGTAGCGGCGCGATTGCAGGAAAAGGATCAGCCCCAGCAGGCGGTCGGTCCGGTTCATGGCGTCTCCGGCGGGTGGGCCGTGGCGTGGGAGGGTTCCGACCGGTGGGCCGGTCGATGTCGCTGGCGGAAATCCGGCGCGGTTATCCCTGCCCGGCCAGCACCCGGCGGGCCCAGGCGGCCTGCCCCAGCGAGATGCACCCGTCGCCGGGGGGCAGTTCCGCGTGGGTCAGCACGGTCAGCCCGCGCGCGGCAAGGGCCTGCGGCAGGTGCACGGACAGGGTGAGGTTCTGCATGGCCCCGCCGGACAGGGCCACCACGGGCACGTTCATCACCCCGGCCACGGCGGCGGCCATGTCGGCCAGGCCCGCCACCAGCCCGGCGTGGAAGCGGCGCGCCACCTCTCCGGGCGGGGTGCCGCGCGCCCAGTCGTCGTGCACGGCGCGGAACAGCGCATGCGTGTCGAGCACCAGCGTTTCGCTGCCGTCCCGTGCGCCGCGCAGGGGGCAGGGGTAGGCGTGGGTGAAGAAGGCGTCGTGACTGTCGCCATGCGGGGTGATGGCATCCTGCGCGTGTTCCAGCCGGATGGCCGCCTGCCCCTCGTAGGTAACGGTGTCGCACAGGCCCAGCAGGGCGGACACGGCGTCGAACAGCCGTCCGCAACTGGACGTGAGCGGGGTGTTGATTCCACGTTCCAGCAGGCGCGGCAGAAAGGCGGCGGCTTGGGCGTGGCGGGGCAGCCACGGCCACGGGCGCGCGCCGTCCGTGGCGGGTTCGCGCAGGCCCAGTTGCCACAGCAGCCCCTGCGCGATGCGCCACGGCTCGCGGATGGCGGCCTCGCCCCCCGGCAGGGGGATGCGGGCCAGCCGTCCCAGCCGCTGGTGGTCCAGCGCCACATTGTCCACGTACAACAGTTCGCCGCCCCACACCGTGCCGTCGTCGCCGTGGCCGGTGCCGTCCAGCGCCAGCCCCAGGGCCGGGCCGTCGTGCCGGTTTTCGGCCAGCACGGCGTGGATGTGCGCGAAGTGGTGTTGCAGGGTCAGCACGGGCAGGCCGCTCTGTTCCGCCTCAGCCGTGGTCATGTAGTCGGGGTGCAGGTCGCGCACCACGGCCTGCGGGGTCACTTGCAGGATGCGCGGCAGGTGCGCGGCGATTTCGCGGTGAAAGCCCAGGGTTTCCAGGTTGTGCATGTCGCCGATGTGCTGGCTGACGAAGGCCTTGTCGCCCCGGGTGACGCACAGGGTGTTCTTGAGTTCCGGCCCCATGGCCAGCACGCACGGGCCGTCGCCCGAAAGGAACACGGGCCGGGGGGTGAAGCCGCGCGCCCGGCGCAGGAACTGCGGCGCGCCGGTGACCGGGTTGACCCGCGTCACCGAATCGTCGGTGCGGATCAGGATGTCCCGGTCGTGCAGCAGGAACACGTCGGCAATGCCGGGCAGACGCCGCAACGCCTCGCGGTTGCCGAGGCAGATGGGCTCGCCGCCCGCGTTGCCGGAGGTCATCACCAGCACGGGCACCCGGCCCTCCGGCAGCAGCGCGCCGTACAGGCGCAGCAGCACGTGGTGCAGGGGGGTGTAGGGCAGCATCACCCCCACGAAAGGGGTGTCTGGCGAAACCTGCGGAGAAATGGGGGGCAGGGCGCGGGTTGCGGCGTCGGTCGCGGAGAACGAACCGGGCGCGGCTGGTGATGCGCCGGGCATGCCGCCCGCCAGCCCGGCCAGCGCCCGGCACAGCACGATGGGCCGTTCGCGCCCGGCCAGCAGGGCCTCTTCTTCCGGAGCAACGTGCACGATGCGCCGGGCCGCATCCAGGTCCGGCACCATGATGGCCAACGGCTTGTGGGGCCGGTGCTTGCGGCGGCGCAGTTCGGCCACGGCGGCATCACTGGCCGCGTCGCAGGCCAGATGGAACCCGCCCAGCCCCTTCACGGCGGCAATGCGCCCGGCGGCCAGCGCCGTTGCCAGCGCCCGGATGGCCGGGGTGCCGGTGGGGCGGCCCGCGTCATGATCGTAGCCGGGTCCGGAGCCGGGCGAGGCAGGCGGGGCCGTGTCCGGCGTCGGGCCGTTGGGCGCGCCGTCCACGTACCACACGCGCGGACCGCACACCGGACAGGCGTTGGGCTGGGCGTGAAAGCGCCGGTCCAGCGGGTTTTCATACTCTGACGCGCACTCCGGGCACAGCGGAAAGCAGGCCATGGAGGTCTTGTCGCGGTCGTAGGGAATGAACCGGGTGATGGTGTAGCGCGGCCCGCAGTTGGTGCAGTTGGTGAAGGGGTACAGGTGGCGGCGGTTGGCCGGGTCGGTCATGTCGGCCAGGCAGTCGTCGCAGGTGGCCACGTCGGCGCTGATGAGCACCTCGTGCCCGGCTCCTCCGTCACCGCTGGCAACTATCCGGAATCCGTCCTCGTTGTCCACCACGGCCATGTCCTCGTGCGTGCACGAGACCACCCGGGCCAGCGGCGGCAGCTTGTGGGCCAGGTCGTGCCCGAAGCCGTCAACTGATGCCGCAAGTCCTTGCACCTCTATGAACACCCCGGCGGCAGTGTTGCTGACCGTGCCGGTCAGCGCATGGTCGGCGGCGATGCGGTACACGAAGGGGCGAAACCCCACCCCCTGGACCTGCCCGGAGACGGTGAATTTGCGGCGCGCGAGATCGTCTGGCATGCGGCGACCATAGCGGAAGACCAGCAGCGTGAAAAGGCATGCGGCGGGGACGCAGGGCGCGAACGTGAAGCCGTCGCGCCGCTGTCGGCGGCAGGGCCATGCGCCTACCGCCTCTTTCTTTTGTCGACGCCCGCAGCCGTTGCGGTGCGCGCCTTTACGAACCGGTTGTCATGAATGCGGTGCTCTTATAAAGTGCCGCAACGGTCGCGCCGCGTCGGGTGAGTCCGGTCGCCTTGCGTCAGCGGTCAGGGCAACTCCGGGGGGCCGCGGCGCGACCGGTACGCGACCGTCCACATCTGGTCGCCGTGCCGCTGTTCGCGCGCGCAGTCGGGGTATTTTCCTTGTACAGCACGCGTAGGTCGGCTAGATAAAAAGATTCCCACTGCATTCCGCCGCCGGGTACAGGCGGGGAATTGCACAATCAATCCGCTTCAAGGAGGAGCCATGGGCGCTGACAAGCTTGGCGCGCGCGTGCGCAAGTACAGGGAAGACCGCAGCCTGAGCCGCGAGGAACTCGCGGACGCCGCCGGTCTCAAGACGGAATTCATCGCCGCCCTCGAGGACGACAACCTGTATCCGTCCATCGGGCCGCTACAGAAGCTGGCCCGCGCCCTGAACGTACGCCTTGGCACCTTCATGGACGACGCGGTGAGCCGCGACCCCATCGTGAGCCGCCAGGGCGACCGCGAGGCGGATCTGACCATGCAGAAGGCGCGCAACAAGTGTGCGGCCTTCCGCTTCCACTCGCTGGGCAAGGGCAAGAGCGACCGGAACATGGAGCCGTTCTTCATCGAGATCTGTCCGGAACCCGTGGAGGACCGCAAGCTGTCCTCGCATCAGGGCGAGGAGTTCATCCTGGTGAACAAGGGTTCCATTCGCGTGGTGTACGGCAAGGAAGAGCACGTGCTCGAACCGGGCGACAGCATCTACTACAACTCCATCGTGCCCCACTATGTGGGTGCCGAAGGGGACACCCCGGCCGAGATCTACGCCGTCATCTACTACCCTTAGGCGGCACCGCCGCGCGCTTGCGGGATGCCGGGCGCAAAAGCCCACCCCGAGACGGCGCGCAATCCCCAAGACAGGAGTGGAAGGGGCATGGACGAATTCGCAGTGCGCGAACGGACCCTTGGCCAGATACTGGACGAGACCGTCGCCAAATATCCGGACAACGACGCGGTCATCTACGTGGACCGCGACTACAGGCAGACCTACCGGCAGTTCGCGGAAGTTGTGGACGACCTGGCCAAGGGGCTGATGGCCCTTGGCGTGCAGCATGGCGAAAAGGTGGCCGTGTGGGCCACCAACGTGCCCTACTGGGTGGCGTTGCAGTTCGCCACGGCCAAGATGGGCGCCATCCTGCTCACGGTGAACACCAACTACCGCGAGCACGAGATACGCTACCTGCTCAGCCAGTCGGAGTGCGAGAACCTGTTCATCATCGACGGGTTCCGCGACCACGACTACGTGCAGACCATCTACGACATGATCCCCGAACTGAAGACGCAGACGCGCGGGCAGTTGCGCTGCCCCTCGCTGCCGCACCTGAAGCGGGTCATGTTCCTTGGCGCGGAAAAGCACCGGGGCATGTATTCCGTGCCGGAGATCATGAGCATGTCGGCCATGGTTTCGGACGAGGAATACGCCGAGCGCCAGCGGGCCCTTTCCCCCCACGACGTGGTGAACATGCAGTACACCTCGGGCACCACCGGGTTTCCCAAGGGGGTCATGCTCACCCACGTGAACATCGGCAACAACGGGTACTGGATCGGCAAGAACCAGCACTTCACCGAAAAGGACCGCGTGTGCCTGCCGGTGCCGCTGTTCCACTGCTTCGGCTGCGTGCTGGGGGTATTGGCCGCCATCAACCACGGGTCCGCGCTGGTGATCCTGGAAAGCTTCAGCCCCATGCACGTCATGGCATCCGTGGACCAGGAAAAGTGCACCGCCCTGTACGGGGTGCCCACCATGTTCCTGGCCGTGCTGGAGCACAAGCTGTTCGACCGGTTCGACTTCAGCTCCTTGCGCACCGGCATCATGGCCGGTTCGGTCTGCCCGGAACCGCTGATGCGCCGGGTGGTCGAAAAGATGTACATGCGCGAGATCACCATCTGCTACGGCCTGACCGAAGGTTCGCCGGTGATGACCCAGAGCCTGGTCACCGACCCCTTCGAGCGCCGCGTGCAGACCGTGGGCCGGGCCATGCCGTGCATCGAGGTGCGCATCGTGGACCCGGAAACCAACGAGGAAGTCCCGCGCGGCACCCAGGGCGAGGTGGTCTGCCGGGGCTACAACGTGATGAAGGGCTACTACAACATGCCCGAAGCCACGGCTGCCGCCATCGACACCGAGGGCTGGCTGCATTCCGGCGACCTTGGGGTCATGGACGATGACGGCTATGTGGTCATCACGGGCCGCATCAAGGACATGATCATCCGGGGCGGCGAGAACATCTACCCCCGCGAGATCGAGGAATTCCTGTACGGCATGGACGGGGTGCAGGACGTGCAGGTGGTGGGCGTGGCCAGCCGCAAGTACGGCGAGGAAGTGGGGGCGTTCATCATTCCCAAGCCCGGCGTGGAACTGGCGCCCGAAGACGTGCGAGACCACTGCCGTGGCCGCATTGCCTGGCACAAGGTGCCGCGCTACATCAGCTTCATCGACGCCTACCCCATGACCGCCAGCGGCAAGATCCAGAAGTTCAAGCTGCGCGAGATGGCGGCGGAGCTGTTTCCCGACGCCATGAAATAGCACTCGAATGGTCTTTTCGTCCGTTGGCTGCCCGGTGCAATCGGGTGAGCGGCGAACGGGAAGGGCCACATCCTGTTGCCCGACGATCTGACTGACGACAGCGCCCCCGAAGTCCAGGCTTCGGGGGCGTTTTGCGTGCGGCTTGATTTCCGGTGCGGTTCCGCGCAGACTGAAAGAAACGGAAAGTTTGCCCTGTGGAGGGGGCCTGCCCGTGCGCGTGGGATGGACCCCGTGCACCGGCATGGCGGGTACATGGAATGTCACGGAGCATGAAGGAAGCCGCATGTCGCTGGAAGCGGATGTCCTCATCGCCGGAGCCGGGTTTGCCGGTCTGCGCGCCGCCATCGCCGCCGCCGTTTCGGGGCGCGGCCTGCGCGTCATCGTGCTGGCCCCGCACGAAGGGCCGGGCGGGTCGTCCTTTGCGGGGCATGCGGGCTCGCTGGGCGTGCTGGCCCCTGCCGACGACGAGGAGCGCGAAGCTCTTCTGGAGCGCGCCCTGAGTATCGCGCAACCCGGCACGGCGGACCCGGCACTGGTGCGCCTGCTGCTGGAACAGGGCGAGCCGCGCCTGCGCGAACTGGAGCAGTGGGGCGTGCCGCTGGCCACCGGACCGGGGGGCACCCGGTTGCGCCGCAGTGCCTGTTTTTTTCCGGAAATGGCCGTGGCCGCCGTGATTCCCGACTGCGCCGCCGCCCACGCGGCCGTGCTGCGCGTGGCCGTGGCGGCGGGGGTAGAGGTGTTGCCGGGCTTCACCCTGGCCGCGCTGGGCGTGGAGGGCGGCTCACCCGGCAGTGCGCTGTGCCTGGACCCGGTCGGCAACGTGCTGCCGGTGCGCGCCCGGTCCGTGGTGCTGGCCGTGGGCGGACCTGCCTCGCTCTTCACCAACGATGCTTCCGGCCCGGGGCAGACCGGCACCGGGCTGGGCCTTGCCCGGGACTGCGGCGCCCGTACCGGCAATGCCTCGTTCCTCCAGTTCCTGTGGTACGAGGGCGGGCAACCTTTCCCCTTCCTGCCCCAACGGGCGCACGAACTGGAAGTGGCCGGACCGGACGGCGTGCCTGCCGCCCTGCCGCGCCAACTGCGCCATCACGTGGCCAGCCGGGCCACCCATGCCCCGTGGGGCTGGGGCCTGCCCGACGCCGCGCTGGACGCCTACCTGCTGGCCCGCATGACCCCGGCGGGGGTGGTGCCGGTGCGCTACCATGGCGAGCGCGAGCCGCGCCTGCTGTCGCTCATGGCCCAGGCTGGCAACGGCGGGGCGCTCATCGACGCGGACGGGCGCACCTCGGTGGCGGGCCTGTTCGCCTGCGGCGAATGCGCCACCGGCATGCACGGGGCCAACCGCATCGGCGGTGCCATGGTGCTGGCCGCCCAGGTCTTCGGGCACCGGGCGGGCATCGCGGCGGCCCTGCACGCCCATTCCGCGCTGCTGCCCCCGCCTCCCACCGCGCCCGAAGCGCCGGAACACCAGTCCGCGCGCCACCCCCTGCGCCTGCGCGAAGCCATGCAGCGCAACTGTCTGCCGGGCATCCCCGGCGAGGCCCTGCATGCGGCGCGCCCCGGCTTTGGGGGGCCTGCCGGTTCCGAGCGGCAGCGGCAGGAACTGGAGCTGTTCGTGGAACGACTGAAGGCGTTGTTGCTGCTGCCCGCCGTGGATCTGCTGGACCGTGCCCGGGTCATTTCCTGCCTGACTGTGGCCGAGCACCGCCTGCGTCGTCTGCGCGCGGAATGCGAGGCCGTTGCGCCAGCCCCTGTGGCCTGAGCCGCGTCCACACGCTTCTTGCGTGTCCGTGACGTCACGCGCCCACACCGTCCCCGCATTGATCACACACCGCCCGCGCCATGCAGCTGCTGATGGAGTGCGGGAGCGCGCTTTCGCACGCAGTGCGGTAGCGCACGGACCCGGCGGGAGAAAACGGGGCGGCCCTGCCTCGTCACCACTGTGCGCGCATCGGGCCTGGGCCGGGCGTTCCTGATTTGACCGAGTGCTGTTGTGCGGGCTGAACTGGCGCGGGATGAACTGGCGCGGGCTGAACTGGCGCGGGCAGCCGGTGATGCGGGGGGCCGTGCCGCAGTACGGCCACGGGGCAGGCGGCGCACGCCGCAAAAAAGGAAGGCCGCCCCCGCGAACGGGAGCGGCCTTGAAATCAGGCGGAACCAAAACTTACTTGATGATCTTGAACTCGCCGCGGCGGTTCTTGGACCAAGCAGCTTCGGTGTGACCTTCCACGGCAGGACGTTCTTCGCCGTAGCTGATCATTTCCAGCTGACCGGCGTTCACGCCGGACATCACCAGGTACTCGTAGGCGGCACGAGCGCGACGTTCGCCGAGGGCCAGGTTGTATTCCTGGGTACCACGTTCGTCGCAGTGGCCTTCCACCAGCACGCGGATCGAGGGGAACTTCTTCAGCACGTCAGCCTTCTGCTTCAGGACTTCCTTGGATTCGGCCTTCAGGTCGAACTTGTCGAAGTCGAAGTAGACTTTGGCGTCGGTGATGATCTGCTGGGCCCGGGCAAGGGCTTCCAGCTGGGCACGACGGGCCGAATCGTCCTCGGCGGCCATGGGGGCGCCGGCGGATTCGGGGGTGGCGGCGACCTGCTTCTTGGCGCAGCCGAAGCCGGTGGCGAGGACCAGGGCCAGAGTCAGGACAAGCCCAAAGCGCTTTGCGGTGTTCATGTGATTCCTCCTAGACAGCTCTTCGCTCCAATAGAATTATGCAGAGAACGGTTCCTTTCCTTTATCCCTCTCCGTCGGCTTCGGCCGCAACCCTAACACCCCCGGAGTGGGACAGCAGTAATGGTATCTCTACGCCGTTTTTTGTCAAGATGGGGGATTGCGGTATCTCCACTTTCCCCCACGATTTTTTTGGTTTTGCCCCCTCCGGAGGGGGTGTTGGCCCGTCCGGAACGTTCCACGAGGCGCGATATGCGCGTGCCGTCGTGAAACACGCGCTCGGGCGACCGTCCCGTGCCCCGCGCCGAGGGGGTGTTCGCACCCCGCGCTGTGCCCGTGTCTTGCCGCCTAATCGGGGATCATGCCCCAGTCCGGGAACGAGGCATCGCCCGCGCCGGTGGGCACCCGCTTGGCGTCGCCGCCGTGCCGGGTGATCAGGTAGATCTGCTTCGCGCCACTGCGGGTGGAGGTGAACGCCAGAAAGTAGCTGTCGGGCGCGAAGGACGGGGTTTCGTCTGTGCCGGGGCCAAAGGTGACCTGCCGTTCCGACTGGGTGACCATGTCGTACACGAAGATGCGGTGGCCAAAGTCGGTCATGCGGGCAAAGGCGATCAGCGTGCCGTCGGGGCTGATGGACGGGGCGGTGTTGTAGTTGCCGCTGCGGCTGATGCGCGTCACCTGCCCGGTGGTCAGGTCCTTCAGGAATATCTGCGGGCCGCCCAGGCGGCTGGAGCAGAAGGCCATCTTGGTGCCGGTGGCGTCGAACGAGGGCGAAACGTCGATGGAGGCGCTGTCCTCCAGCGGGCGTTCCTTCTGGAACACATGGCTCAGCAGGAAGATGCCGGGGTTCTTGCCGGTGGAAAGGCTGACCGCCACCTTGTTGTCGGGCAGGAAGGTGGGGCCGATGACGGTGTTGCCGGGAAACTTGATGCGCTGGGTCTGGCGGGTCAGGCGGTCCCACACCCCGAGGGCGTGGGTGCGGTCGTCCATGTGGCTGAACACGATGAACCGCGCGTCGGGCGACCACGACGGGGACATGGCCTCGCCCGGCAGGTTGGTGATCTGGCGCAGGTCGCGGCCGGTGGGCTTGCTGAGCCACACGTCCTTCTTGTTCTTGCCGCCCGATTTCACGAAGGCCAGGGTGGACTTGAAGAACTCGCCCCGCCCGGTCAGGGCCTTCATGAGGTCGGAGCAGAACCGGTCGGCCACGTCGGGCAGCTGGGTTTCCTGGATGTCGTAGTAGCCCTTGCCGAACACCAGCTTGCCGGAATACGCCTCGTACACGCGCAGTTCGACGAAGGGCTTGCCGGGGGCGTCGCCCTGGGGCCAGCCCGCCGTGACCACAAGGTCGGTGCCCGCGATCTGGAAGCGCTTGAAGTCGATGTCCGGGGCCTTGTAGCTTTGCAGCACCGAACCGCCCAGAATGGCCTTGGGGTCGGTCAGGCGCAGGAACGGCAGAAAGCTCAGGTTCTCGCGGATGATTTCGTTCAGCTTCACGCCCTGCCCGGTCACCGGGGTGCCGGGGGTGGGGCCCAGCGGATCGGCCAGGGCAAGGTTCAGGCTGCCCTGGCCGGGGCCGTAGATGTCGATCTGCACGGGGCCGGCCGCAAGGGCCGGGGCCGCCAGCGCGCAACACGCGATGAGGCACACTGCCGCCATAAGGCGGTGGATGGCATGACGCTGTCTCATCTTTTTCCGATCATTTCCTGAAGGTTGAAGTTGAGCACAAGGTCCTGGAATTCCGCGCTGGGCGGGGGCGGCAGTATGCCGGTCTTGCCCAGCGCCTTCAGGGTCGACGAGTCGAAGTCGGCCCGGCCCGAGGACTGCTCCACGCTGAAATCCTGTATCTGGCCGTTGGGAGCCACCTTCACCCGTACCCGTACCATGAGGTTCTCGCGGTTGGCGAGGGCGGGGAATTCCCAGTGGCTGCGCACGATCTGCATGACCTGCATGGTGTACACCCCGGCGATGCCGACGCCGCCGGAGCCTTCGCCCCCGCTGCCGTCACCGCCGCCCGCCGCGCCGCCGCCTCCGCCACCCTTGACGGTGGCCTGCAATGCGGACAGGGCGTTGGCCACGTCCTTGGCACCAGCGGCGCCGGACGTGACGCCCGCGCGGGTCTTGCCCTGTTCCGGCGCGCCGCCGGTCTTGGTCTGCGCGTCGGCCAGGGCCTGCTTCAGCACGTCCTTGGGGTTCGGTGCGGGCTTCTCGTCCTTTGCGGGTGTGGCGGGGGCCGCAGGCTTGGCCGGGGCTGCCGCCGTGGCGTTCTTCGAAACGTCCTTGGGCGGTTCCGGCTTGGTCTGCTTCTCGTCCTTCTTTTCGCTGATGGCCTTGGCGTCGGGTTTGGGCTCGGGCTTGGGCTCGGGCTTCGGTTCCGGCTTGGGTTCCGGTTTCGGCTCGGGCTTGGGCTCGGGCTTGGGTTCCGGCTTCGGCTCTGCCTTGGGCGCGGGTTTTTCCTGCACTTCGGGCGTGGCCACGGGCGCGGCCTTGGGGGCCGACGCCGTGGGTGCGGGGGCCGGGGCGGCCTGCGGTTGCGCGGGGCCGGGAGCGGGGGCGGGCGGAGCCTTGGGGCCTCCGGGCGCGCCCAGGCTTACCAGGTCCACCTGCACCACGGGCATGTCCAGGCGCACCGGCGGCGACGAGGGCCAGAAAAAGACCAGCAGCACGATGGCGCAGTGCAGGCTGAGCGACAGCAGAAAACTTGAGTAGCGCATGTCGACCCCGGCCTACCGCGCAGCCTTGCCGCGAAGGATGTGGAACCGGACCGTGCCGTCCCTTCGTGATGACGGGCTCATTTCTTCTTCGGGTCCTCGCGTTCCGCCACGACGCCGAGCTTTTCGATGCCCGCCGCCTTGATGTGCCCCATCACGTCCACCACCACGCCGTAGGGCACGGCCTTGTCGGCCTGGAGAAAGAGCAGCTTGTTCTTCTCCTTGACCAGGCGTTGCAGGTAGCCTTCCAGTTCCTCGATGGTCACCTTGTACTCGTCGAGGTACATCACCCCGTCCTTGCGCACGGTGAGCAGCAGGTGGTCGCTGTCCGCGGGCAGCACCTGCACGGTGCGCGTCTGGGGCAGGTCCACCTCGAGCCCTTCGGTCATCATGGGGGCCGTGACCATGAAGATGATGAGCAGCACCAGCATCACGTCCACGAAGGGAGTGACGTTGATTTCGGCGACGAAGCCGCCCTTGTTGCCGACGGAAGCACCCATGGGCTAGCCCCGGTCCGTGCGGTCGCCGCGGTCAGCAGAAGGGCGCGCCGCGCCGCGATGGGCGTTGATTTCGCGCTGTACCCGGTTCAGGAACGCGCCCGCGAAGTTGACGAGCTGCACTTCTATGCTGCTGATCATGCCCAGAAAGACGTTGTAGCCCACGGTGGCGGGAATGGCCACGAACAGGCCGATGGCCGTGGCGATGAGCGCTTCCGAGATGCCGGGGGCCACGGTGGCGAGCGAGGCGCTCTTCATCTGGCCGATGGCATGGAAGGAGGTCATGATGCCCCATACCGTGCCGAACAGGCCGATGAACGGTGCGGTGTTGGCGGCGGTGGCCAGGAACGACAGCGAGGCGGAAAGGCGGGTCATTTCGTTGCCCACGCCCTGGCGCAGCGAACGGCGCACGTTGTCGGCCACCACGTCGCCCGTGCTGCCCGCCTCTTTCAGGCGGTTGAACTCGGCCACGCCCTGCTGGGCCACATGGTAGAGGGGCGAGGCGGCGTCACCGCCCAGCGACTGCACGGCCTCGCGCAGGTCGCGGGCCTTCTGGAAGCGTTCAAGGCCGTCGGCGGCCTTGCGCTGCGCGGATTTCAGGGCAAACCACTTCTGGAACATCAGCGTCCAGCTGCCGATGGACATGAGCACCAGAAGGACGAGAATGAACTTGGCCACCAGGGTAGCCTGGGCAAGAATCGAGAGAATATCCATGACGTTGGGTGTCTCCACCGGGTGTTGAGTTGTACCGTGCGGCTGGCGGGGCGCGATGTGCCGTGGTGCCATGCGCGACCGGTGCGCGGCGTGCGGGTGACGGGGCGTGCGGGTGACGGGGCGTCTGGGGCCGCATGGGGTCGCGCCTGACTCCGTCGAGTCGCGCCGGGTCACGCAGTTTCGTGGGCGCGTTCGGCACCCCGCCCTCCATTTAGTCGTCTCGGGACAATGATGCAATGGGATTCAGGGGCTCCGGCGCGAAAAGGAGCGCACTTTCCGGGGCAAGGCGGCAAGGCGGCGCGGGGCGTGGGTTGGCGGGGCCGCGCGGGTGGGCGACGGTACGTGCGCAAGCGCACCGCTTGGGCCGTGCGTCCTGTCGGTCATCCCGATCTTCCGGTACGCGTCGCCTGTCCGGACAGGCAGGGCTGTCCGTCCGGGTTGCGGGGGCCTGCCTGCGGGCCGCCCCGATTGTGCAAGGTCGCCCTCCGGACACCGGATATGTGCATGTTGTTGCAAGTGCGCCCGGCCCCGGCTACACTCCGCCGCGTATCCGCCCCGGCACCGCCGCCGGGCATAGGCCTGGCCGGCCCCCCCCCGTTCGATGCCGTTCGAGGGCACCTGACGCGGCGATCCGTTCCGAATCGTCGGAACGGCCCGGACAGCAGCATCAGGCGGGTATTGCCGGCTACCGTCCCACGGCCCACGCCGACCCCACTCCCCACTCCACGAAGCCTCCGCAAGGAGTATCCATGCATCGCACCACCGTCACCGGCCCGTCGATGGAGCACCGCCGCATGCGCGGCCCAGAACGCCCGGCACTTCTTTTCCTGCTCCTGTGCGCCGCCTTGTCCGGCGTCTTCGCGACGGGTTGGGCCCTGCCCGACGTTGCCCTGGCGGCAGAGGCGGCCCCGTCCTCGACGCCGTCTTCCGCCTCGTCTTCGCTCCCGTCTTTGCCCCCATCTTCGCCCCCGGCTGGGGGCGCGCCGATGGGCATGGCCGCCGCACCCCGAGGCGCCGAGGGCGAGGCCCCGGCCACGGGCGGGGAATACGACATGCGCCGTGCCGTGGAATCCGCCCTGCGCGACAATCAGGGCGTGGTGGCCGCCCGTGCCGGACGCGATGCGGCGGAAGAAGGGCGCAAGTCCGCGCGGGGGGCGTTCGGCCCGGCCGTGTCCACCACCTACGGCTATGACCGCCTGAACGAAAAACCCACCTCCATGTCGCGCGAACTGGACAACGACACCTACACCTGGACCGTGGGCGTCAGCCAGCCGCTGTTCACCGGGCTGCGGCTGCTGTCCACCTACCAGAAGGCCGCGCTGGAAACGGAACGCCAGGCCCTGACGCTGGACAAGTCGCGCTTGGACCTTGCCGTGCAGGTGCAGGAAGCCTTTCTGGCCTACCTGAAGGCGGGCGAGAACGTGCGCAGCGCGCGCGATGCCCTGAGCCGCCTGCTTGAACAGGCCAAGGTTACCCGCGCCTTCTACGACGTGGGACTGCGCCCGCGCCTGGACGTGTTGCAGGCCGAGGTGGACGTGTCCAATGCAGAATCGCTGCTGATCACCGCCGAAAACGACCATGCCACCCAGCGCGCACGGCTGAATACCCTGCTCACCCTGCCCGTGGGCAGCAACACCGCCTACGTGGGCGCGCTGGTGCCCGTGGGCTTCGGCATGACCCTTGAGCAGTGCCTGGAACGTGCCTACCGCAACCGGCCCGACGTGCGCATTGCCAGCAAGGCCGTGGAAATCGCGGGCAAGGACGTGCGCATCGCGGACAGCGGGCTGTACCCGCAGGTGTCGGCCAACTTCAATTGGGCCACCGACGGCGACCACCCCGAAGCCTCGGGCAGCACCCTGAGCCCCACCGGGTTCAGCCAGTGGTCCACCGGGCTGAAAGCCGAGTGGAGCGTGTTCGAGTGGGGCAGGACGTGGTATTCCGGCCAGCAGGCCCGCCAGGTGGAAACCCAGGTGCGCGCCGAAGAGGCCAACCTGCACCACGAGGTGGCCTACGAAGTGCAGTCGCGGCTGCTGACCCTGACCGATTCCTCCAAGCGCATCGCGGTGGCCACCAAGGGGCTGGCCCAGGCCGAGGAAGCCTATCGCGTGGCCGTGGCCCGCTATCAGGCCCAGGTGGGCACCAATACCGACGTGCTGGACGCCCAGGCCAAGCTGACCGCCGCCGAGGCAACCCTGACCGGAGCCAAGGCCGAATACCTGGATGCGCTGTCCAAACTGTGGGCGGCCATGGGCGAGCTGAAGCCTGCGCTCACCGACGGCTAGCAAGGCTGCCGAAGGACCGGTGCCGCCGCGGGCGGACCGGACAGGCGGACATGGGGAACATTTCAGGGCCGCCGGGGCAATCCCGGCGGCCCTGTTGCATGCGGAACGTCGGATTTCGCCGGGGAGCGCCATTTCTTTCGCGCGGGTCTTGACATGGCGCCCCATAAACAGTAACCATTACCAATAAACAACATGAGGTCCCACATGACCCAGCAGCAACAGACCCGCATGACCAAGCAACGCATGGTCATTCTTGAAGAACTGCGCCGCGTGCACAGCCACCCCACGGCGGACGAGGTCTACGGCATGGTCCGGCAGCGGTTACCGCGCATCAGCCTGGGCACCGTGTACCGCAACCTCGACCTGCTGGCCGAATCGGGCGACATCCTGAAGCTGGAATCGGCCGGGTCGCAGAAACGCTTCGACGGCAACGTCACCCCGCACCAGCACGTGCGCTGCACCCACTGCGGCCGGGTGGGCGACGTGATGGAACCCGTGCGCCTGCCCGACCTTTCGGGGGCGCGCGCACCCGGCTTCATCATCCTTTCCGGGCGCATCGAGTTCGAAGGGATATGCGAGGCCTGCGCCTCGAAGAACTGAGCGCCGCTTCTTCCGTCTCCCATTCCGTCCCGCTCGCGGCATGTTCACTCTTGCGTGGGATGCGTGGTGATTGTACGTTCGCAGCGTGGAGTCCTGCACGACTTCATGATGCGTGGCGCGCAACTGCATGGTGTGCGTGCACGGAACCGTACAAGGTCCGCGTGCGTTCCGCCCCGGTGTCGCCGTCAAGGCGCGGCATTGGTCCAGGCAGCTCGTCCTGTCCCACGCGTCCGGCCTACGTGTCCGGCCCACTAGTCCGGCGCGCATGTCCGGCGCGCATGTCTTGGCTGCCCGGCCGGTGTAGCTGTCTGGTCCACCTGTCTGGTTCCCTGTGTGGTCCAGCCTGTCGGGTCCGCCGCCTCCGCATATTTCGCACCGCGTGCATGTCATCCGGCATGGCGCGCCCCCCTGGTCATTCCATCACGGTTCCGAGGCCCCTTCACCACGCCGGGGCGTCGGGCCATGCTTTGCGGCGCATGTGGCCGCGCGGCCCGGCGCCATCAGGCTACCTCCCCCATTCACCCGGAACACAACGACAACTCAAGGAGCAGTCATGAAAGCCCTGAAAGGCACCAAGACCGAACGCAACATCCTGACCGCCTTTGCCGGCGAATCGCAGGCCCGCAACCGCTACGACTATTTCGGCGCCCGCGCCAAGAAGGACGGCTTTGTCCAGATCGCCGACATCTTTGCCGAAACCGCCAGCCAGGAAAAGGAACACGCCAAGCGCCTGTTCAAGTTCCTTGAAGGCGGCGAGGTGGAGATCGTGGCGGCCTTCCCGGCGGGCGTCATCGGCGATACCCACGCCAACCTCATCAGCTCGGCGGCGGGTGAAAACCACGAGTACACCGAAATGTACCCCTCGTTCGCGCGCATCGCCCGCGAGGAAGGTTTTGACGAGATCGCCAAGGTATTCATGAGCATCGCCGTGGCCGAAGAATTCCATGAGCGCCGCTTCCTGGGCTTTGCCAAGAACGTCAAGGAAGCCCGCGTGTTCGTGCGCGAATCGTCCGTGGTGTGGCGCTGCCGCAACTGTGGCTACCTGCACGAAGGCACCGAGGCCGCGCACCTGTGCCCCGCGTGCGCCCACCCGCAGGCCCACTTCGAACTGCTGGGCATCAACTGGTAGGACGTCACGCACCGATGCGGGCGGCATGCGACGTGCGCCGCCCGCGCGCCGTGCGACAGGCCGGAATACGGGCCGAAATCCGGGGGGAAGGAGGCACCATGGCCGATCCCAGGGACATGTGGCGTTGTCAGACCGTCAACTGCGGCTATGTCTACGACCCTGACCGGGGCGACCGGAAGGGCAAGGTGCCGCCGGGCGTGCGCTTCGAAGACCTGCCCGACACCTGGCACTGCCCGGTGTGCGGCGGTACCAAGCGGTGTTTCCGGCCCATGGCCGGGCCCGGATCAACGGAGCAGCCCAACTGCGAACTGCCCACGGACAAGTAGAGTCTGACAGGCAAGGCCTACCATGCAAGATATGACAGGCAAGGCCGCGCTGCATCCTTAGCGGGCCGCACCCGCCGGACGTTGCCGATCAACGCACTGAACACCTCGCCGGAACAGTATGTTCCGGCGGGGCTTTTCGTGTTCTGGCATGGCTTCCCGACCGCCGATTGATAATCATCGCGGCCCGGTGGCCTCCCTTCTACCATGGCCCAGGCTCGGAAATCCTGGGGAGGGCAAGCAGCCCGGCGCGCCCGCGCGGGCGGACCATGACGCGGCCTTGCCGCGAGGAGGTTGGATGCGTGACGACATGAGACCGACCACCGTTGCGCGGTGGCAACCACGGCCCGCGTGGGTGGCGGGGCTGATGCTGATGGCCTGGATGGCCGTATCGCCCGTGTCCCCGGCCCGGGCAGGCACGACCCTGCCGGTGCCCAAATCGGGGGCGGCCCTGGCGGCCCAGGTGGCCGACGGCAAACGACTGTTCGCGAAACACTGCGGCAGCTGCCACACCGTGGGGATGGCGGGCAACGACATCCTGCCCCTGACCGGGCATATATCCACGCTGGGCATGGAGGCATACATCGAAGGGCAGGGCAAGGTGCTCGAACACATGCCGCCCTTTGCCGGGACGCGGACCGAACGCGACGCCATCGCGGCCTATGTGGCCGTGGGGCTGCACGGCAAGAAGCCGGACCGCTTCGACGAGGTGCGCATCCGGCCCCTGCGGCACGAGGTGCCGCCCTTCGATCCGGCCTCGTCGGCCCACGTGCTGCTGGCGTGGAACACCCTGGGCATGAAGTGCATCACCGATTGTGACGTGGCCTATTCCAACCTGCCGCCCGGCAACGCGCTGGTGGCCATGCTCATCCGCAGGGGAAGCGGCGACGGCATGGGCGAGGGCAGGCCGCGCATCGTGTCCGAAGGGGTGCAGTTGGCCTACGCCGCCCCGCCGGACATGCGCCGTCCGTCCACCCAGGTGGAATACTGGAAGTACGCCAAATCCATTTCCGGCAAGGAACTGCCCCCGGACGTGTCGGTTACCGGCAAGGGCATGCTGGGCACCATGGACCTCAACCCCAAGACGGGCGCGCTGGAGGCCATCGGCATACCCCTTACCCCCTACACCGACACCGGTGGGCTGAACCCGTACCCGGTGTTCTCGGTGCTGGCGCGCGACGCGGCATCGGGCCGGGAACTGGCCCGCACCGGCGCCGTGCTGCCCAACGGCACGGAAATGAGCTGCTGGCGCTGCCATGGCGGCAGTTGGGGCAAGCTGGGGGTAACCGGCATTTCGCCCGTGACGGCCCGCTCCATCCTGGCCACCCACGACAAGCGCAACAAGACCGACCTGTTGGCCCGATCCGATGCGGGCGTGCCCGTGCTGTGCCAGTCGTGTCATCCCGACCCGCTGCTGAACGCCAAGGGTCGCGAAGGGGTGGTGAACCTGCCCGCCGCGCTGCACGGCTTTCATGCCAACTACCTGGCCGGGCGCGGGGCGGAGGTTTGCTCCTACTGTCATCCCGACAGTCCCATCGGCGTTACCCGTTGCCTGCGCGACAGCCATTCCGCCAAGGGCATGACCTGCGTGACCTGCCACGGCCATCTGGAGGACCACGCCGTATCGCTGCTGAAGCGCGAGGTGGAACTGGGCAAGCCCGCCGCGCCGGGGCTGCTGCGCAACCTGACGGTACAGGGATCGCAGGGAACGAAGGCGATCCTGCCGCGCACCCCGTGGATCCAGGAACCGGACTGCATGACCTGCCACAAGGACTACGCGCGGCCCACCATGCCGGTGAGCGCCTTCAACGTGTGGACCGAGGGCGGACCGGGGCTGTACCGCAACCGCATGGACGCCACCGGCAAGGTGCCGTGCATCGCCTGCCACGGCAGCCCCCACGCTACCTACCCCAGCCGCAGCGATTACGGAGCCGGGCGCGATTCCATCCAGCCCTTCCAGTACCAGAAGGTGGACGCGCCCATCGGCGCGCGCGGCAACTGCATTGTCTGCCACGGCCCCACGGCCCGGCTGGACGCGGCCATGTCGCCGCATCACCCCATGCGCTGATTCCCTGCTCCGGCGTACATGCGCCGGAGCGGAATCCGGCGCGGACGCAACGAAAGGGGCCGGTCCCATGGACCGGCCCCCCTTGCATCTGCATCCTGTCGCGCCGCGTGCAGGGCACGCCGTGCGATAGCTCTGCTACTTGCCCATTTGGCGGGTGGCGAATTCCAGCATCTTGCGCGCCTCGTCGAAGTCCGGCTTCAGTTGCAGCGCGGCCGAGGCGGCCTTGGCCACCTTGTCCCACTTGCGCCAGTCCACGTACAGGCGGCCGATGTTGAAGAACAGGTTGGGGTCGCGCCCGGTGTACTGGGCGGCCTTGAAATAGTACTTTTCCGCCACGTCGAACTTGCCCATCTTGCGCAGGGCCATGCCGATGCGGTTGTACAGGTGGACGGATTCCGGGCTTTGGTCCAGGGCCTGGGCCAGATAGTCGAAGGCTTCCTCGTACCGGCCCGCCTTCAGGAACCTTTCGCCGATGTCGCCCTTCAGCGCCGGATCGTCGCTGAATTCCACCACCAGTTGTCGGAACACGCCGTTGGCCGCATCGTAGTCCTTGTCGTCCAGCAGCTTCTGGCCGCGGTCCAGTTCGGCCAGCTTGCGGGCCTCCAGGGCCTTGATGTGCTCCTGCGCCTCGTTCACGGCGGCTTCGTTCACCGCCTTGACCAGCTCGCGCACGGTGTCCAGCACCTGGCGTTCGGCACCTGGCTTGTAGTCGATCTTGAGCGGAAAGACCTTGCGCAGTTCCGGGTCGTTGTCGAGATAGGAGGACGCATCGGCCAGCATGCGCTCGAATTCTTCGCGCTCGGCCTTCATCAGCGGGTTTTTCAGCACCAGCACCAGCGCTTCATGAAAGGACTGCGCGGCAGGCATGACCTTGCCCTGGCGCAGCAGGGTGCGCACCTGGGTAAGCAGTTGTCGTGCCTTGGTGAGATCGTTGGACATGCATCGCCCCCGGACTGGCGTGGCGCGGAAAGGGGCAGCGCCCCGTATGCAAAGGGGGGCGCGGCGTGCCTGTTCCGCGCCCCCTGCGTTACGTCATATTCACTCGCGGACGTGCTTTCCTAACGGCCCACGGCCTCTCGCACCATATTCCTGAAGCGGGCAAAGAAGTACCGGCTGTCGGTGGGGCCGGGGCTTGCCTCGGGGTGGTGCTGCACGGCCAGGATGGGCCTGGTCTTGTGGGCGAACCCTTCCAGCGTGCCGTCGTTCAGGTTCACATGGGTTATTTCTACGTCGGGTACGCTCTCTATGTCCACGCAGAACCCGTGATTTTGCGAAGAGATTTCGATGTGCCCGGTCACCAGGTCCTTGACCGGGTGGTTGCACCCGTGGTGGCCGAACTTCAGCTTGTGGGTGGTGCCGCCAAGGGCGTGGCCCAGCAACTGGTGGCCAAGGCAGATGCCCGCCACCGGCATGCGTTCGGTCATCACGCGGATTTCGCGCACTTCATCGGCAAGGGTGGCCGGGTCGCCGGGGCCGTTGGACAGGAACACCGCCTCGGCACCGCTGGCCGCCACCTGCACCGCCGTGAACGACGGCGGCACCACCAGCAGGTCGAAGCCCTGGTCGGTGAGCAGGCGCAGGATGTTCCACTTGATGCCGTAGTCGTACACCACCAGGCGCGGGCCGGGGCCGGGCCAGGCATAGGCGCCGTCGGCGGCCAGTTCCACCTGCTGCGGGCGGGTGCCGTCCCAGCGGTAGGGCACGGCGGGCGCCACCTTGGTGACCAGGTTCTGGCCTTCCATGGTGGGCAGGGCGCGCGCGCGGCGCACCAGTTCCTCGCGGTCGTCCGTCTCGGTGGAGATGATGCCGCGCATGGCGCCGTTGATGCGCAGGTGGCGGGTCAGGGCGCGGGTGTCGATGCCCTCGATGCCCATGACCCCGTGCTGCGCCAGATAGTCGGGCAGCGACATTTTGGCCCGCCAGTTGGAGGGCGTCTTGCAACATTCCTTGACGATGAAGGCTTCCACATGGACCTTGCCGGATTCCATGTCCTCGGCCGTCACGCCGTAGTTGCCGATGAGAGGGTAGGTCATGCAGACCATCTGCCCGGCGTACGAGGGGTCCGTCAGGACCTCCTGGTAGCCCGTCATCCCGGTATTGAAGATGACCTCGCCGCCCGATTCACCGCGACCGGTGAACGAGCGACCCTCAAGTACGAAGCCGTCTTCCAGGGCCAGGAAAGCTCTCATCCTTCGTTCTCCCCAAGCAGGTTGATGATGATGCCGATGTCTTCGGGCCGGTCCACCCCGTGGGTACGGTAGGTGGTGGTCACGACCCGGATGGGAATGCCGTTTTCGAGCAGTCGCAGCTGCTCCAGTTTCTCGCGCCGTTCAAGGGAAGAGGGCGCCAGTTGCGTGAAGGCGCGCAGCGCCTCCAGCCGGAAGGCGTACAGCCCGACATGGCCGAGGTAGGCCGGGCCGGGGCAGTCCCCGTGCGCGCCGTCGTCCCGTGCGAAGGGGATGGCCGCGCGCGAAAAGTACAGTGCGTCGCCGTTGGCCGCCGTGACCACCTTGACCCGGTCGGGGCTGGCGGCATCCGCCGCGTCGATGGTCATGGCCAGGGTTGTCACGCGCACCCGCGCGCCGTCTGCCCCGTTCGGCCCGCTCGGCCCGCCCGGCCCGCTCGTCCCGGCGGCAAACGGGGCCACCAGCTGGCTGAGCATGCGCGGATCCAGCGCGGGTTCGTCGCCCTGGATGTTCACCACCACCGCGTCATCGGATAATGTCGCGCCATCGGCCCCCCCTTCGCCACGGCCCAGCAGGCAGGCCGCCTCGTACACCCGGTCGGTACCGCTTTCATGGTCGGGCCGGGTCATGACGCAAGGCACGTCCAGCCGGTGCGCCGCTTCCGCGATGCGCTCGTCGTCCGTGGCCAGCACCACCTTGCAGAATTCCGGGCAGCGGGCCGCGCGCTGGTACACATGCCAGAACATGGGCATGCCCGCGATATCGGCCAGCGGCTTGCCGGGAAAACGGGACGAGGCGTAGCGTGCGGGAATGATGCCGTAGCAGGTGGGGAATGCCGTCATCTCGTCGGGTGGCCCTGTGGCCTGCGGTTGGGGTGCGGAGCCATTGGGGTAATGCTCCAGGCGCGAAACTTTCGGACAATAACTGAAAATATCAGGCCGGGAAAGCGTCTTGTTCGGGTTACTGCATCAGTCCGGAATGGCTGACGAAAATGTAAAACGCCCTGGGGCGGCGCACGGTGCGTCACCATCCGCCCCGGTCCCCTCCCGGCATGCGACGTCCCGTTGCCGCCTGTCGGCCATGGTCCGGCGGTTGACCGCTCTCCTCAGGTGTAGCATAACTCCGCTTCTCGCGCGGGCAAGACCCGCCCCCCTTTTTTGTCGCGCCGCCCCCGTTTCAGACCCGCCAGCGTCTCCCTTTCGGGCGGCCCCTTCACCGGACCGGCCGGTCGTTTTCGTTCAGGACATTTCCCGGCGTACCGGACAGAGCCGGGCGTCCCTGCCCCATCCCAGACCCATTCAAGGACCATTGCCGTGAGCAGCAGACTGGAACGCGAGGCCGCGCGCCGCCGCACCTTCGCCATCATCAGCCACCCCGACGCGGGCAAGACCACCCTGACCGAAAAGCTGTTGCTGTTCGGCGGGGCCATTCAGATGGCCGGTTCCGTCAAGGCCCGCAAGGCCTCCCGCCACGCCACCTCCGACTGGATGGCCATGGAGCGCGAGCGCGGCATTTCCGTCACCACCTCGGTCATGCAGTTTCCCTACCGCGACCGGGTGGTGAACCTGCTGGATACCCCCGGCCACCAGGACTTTTCGGAAGACACCTACCGCGTGCTCACCGCCGTGGATTCGGCGCTGGTGGTCATCGACGCCGCCAAGGGCGTGGAAGCCCAGACCCGCAAGCTGATGGATGTCTGCCGCATGCGCGCCACCCCGGTCATGACCTTCATCAACAAGATGGACCGCGAGGCGCTGCACCCGCTGGACGTCATGGCCGACATAGAGCAGCACCTCCAGATCGAGTGCGCCCCCATGACCTGGCCCATCGGCATGGGGTCCAGCTTCAAGGGCACCTACGATCTTCTGCACAAGCAGTTGCATCTCTTTTCCTCCACCCACGGGGGGCGCATCCAGTCGGGCATCGTGATCCGCGACGTGGACGACCCGCTGCTGGACGAGCACCTTGGCGACCAGGCCGAGCAATTGCGCATGGACCTTGCCCTGCTGGAAGAGGCGGGCACCCCCTTCGACGAGGCCCGCTACCTGAAGGGCGAGCTGACCCCGGTGTTCTTCGGCAGCGCCATCAACAACTTCGGCGTGCGCGAAATGCTGGACATGTTCGTGGAATTCGCCCCCGGCCCGCAGCCGCGCCCGTCCGCCACCCGCATGGTGGAGCCCGGCGAGGAGGCGTTCACCGGCGTGGTTTTCAAGATACAGGCCAACATGGACAAGGCCCACCGCGACCGCATGGCCTTCCTGCGCATCTGCTCCGGCACGTTCACGCGGGGCATGCGGCTGAAGCACCACCGCACCGGCAAGGACGTGACCGTGGCCAACGCCACCATCTTCATGGCGCAGGACCGCACCGGCGTTGAAGAGGCCTTTCCCGGCGACATCATCGGCATTCCCAACCACGGCACCATCAAGATCGGCGATACCTTCACCGAGTCGAAGGAAGTGCTGAAGTTCGTGGGCATTCCCAACTTTGCGCCGGAGCATTTCCGCCGGGTACGCCTGAAGAACCCGCTGAAGGCCAAGCAGTTGCAGAAGGGGCTGGAGCAACTGGCCGAGGAAGGCGCGGTGCAGCTGTTCCGCCCGCTGGTGAACAACGACTACATCCTGGGCGCGGTGGGCGTGTTGCAGTTTGACGTGATCGTGGCGCGGCTGGCCGACGAGTACGGCGTGGATGCCGTGTACGAGGGCGTGGGCACGCATACGGCGCGCTGGGTGTACTGCGAGGACAAGAAGATCTTCGCGGACTTCCAGGACTATCATCGCGGCGAGCTGGCCGTGGACGCGGAAGGTGCGCTGGCGTACCTGGCGCCCAATCCGTGGCGGCTGGAGTCGGCCACGGAGCGGTATCCGAAGGTTGAGTTTCGGACCACGCGCGAAATCAGCTAGAGGGTGTCGTCCTTTGCCCGCTGGCGGAGGGGTGGGAACAGCGCGGTGACGCTGCTGGCGGAATCCGCGCTCTGCGGTCGTCATCCGTAAGATTCGCGCAAGCGCTCATCCAACGGCTGTCGCCTTTCACTGCCGGGCTGCGTTGGCTTGGCATTTTTGATGCTCACATACAGGAGTATGCTCCGCTCAAAAATGTCAATCCGCCTTGCCCGGCAGCGAAATCCGTAATTCCTTGCATCGCCCCCGCACCAGCCCCCCGCAGCGGAAGCCCGCTGCGGGATATAAGGAAAAAGAACATAGCGGGATTGGCAGAAAGAGAAAGACCCACGATGTGTGAAATTCAAAGGCCCGGCATATGCCGGGCCTTCGTGCGTTGTGGGGAAAGTGCGGGAAAAGAAAAGGGGAAGGCGTGTGGGCCGTTGGCGGCTATGCCGCGCCCGTGCTGCCGCCCATGCCGTTGCCCGTGGCACCTCGCTTTTCGCGGTAGCGTGCCACCTGCCGTTCGATGGCCGCGAACAGGGCCTCACGGTTCACCGGCTTGGCCACGAAGTCGTCCATGCCCTCGGCCAGGAAGCGGTCGCGGTCGCCCTGCATGGCATGGGCGGTCAGCGCGATGACCGGCACGTCGGCCCAGGCCGCTCCCTGCGCCGCCGCCTCGCGGATGCGGCGGGTGGCCTCCAGCCCGCTGACCACGGGCATCTGCACGTCCATCAGCACCACGTCGAAGGGGACATGCCCTGCCTCTTCATGCGTTCCGTCGTCCGTCAGGGCGTCCGGCACAGCATGCGTCCCGTCGCCGGGTTTGCCGCCTCCGCCGCTTTCGCAATTCCTGCCGCCGGGGGCGCAGCCCTCGCGCAGGCGGTCCAGAGCCTCCTGTCCGTCAACGGCCAGGTGCACGTCGTAGCCGCGCTCATGCAGGAAGAAGGTCAAGAATTCGCGGTTCAGGTCATTGTCTTCCGCCAGCAGCACGCACAGGGCGCGGTCCGCTTGCTGCCTGCCATGGGCGTCGGCCCGTTGCGCCCCGGGCGACCCGCCAGCCGGACGGTCCGGCGTATCCCGGCTGGCCAGGCGCAGGTCGGTGGGGTCGGCGGCGCCGTGCGGAGCATCCTTGTCCATGGGCACGGTGAACCAGAACTGGCTGCCCTTGCCGGGCGTGCTGTCCACGCCGATGTCGCCGCCCTGCAAGCGCACGATGTGCCGCGAGATGGCAAGGCCGAGGCCGCTGCCGCTGTGCCGCCGGGTGTGCGACCCATCGGCCTGCGAGAAGCTTTCGAACAGCAGGGGCAGCTTGTCCGCCGTGATGCCGGGGCCGGTGTCCTGCACGGTGAAACGCAGGCAGCCGCCGGGCCGTGGGCACTCGGCGTTGCGGCGCACGTCCACGTGCACGCTGCCCGCGTCGGTGAATTTAACGGCGTTGCCCGCCAGGTTCACCAGCACCTGGCGCAGCCGCAGCGGGTCGCCCTGCAACCGGGCGGGGGCCCCGGCGTCGATGTGCACGGTAAGCGACAGTCCCTTGCGTTCCGCCTGCACGGCCAGCGGGGCCAGCGCGTCGTTGACGGCGGCGCGCAGGTCGTACTCCACCTGGTCCAGCCCCAGCCGCCCGGCCTCCATGCGCGAAAAGTCCAGCAGATCGTTGATCACGTGCAGCAACCCCTCGGACACGTTGCGGATCATGGAAAGGTAGCGGGCCTGTTCGTCGTCGTGGGCGGGGGGTGTTGCGTCGTGCAGGCGTGAAAGGGCCACGTCCACGATGCCCAGAATGCCCGAAAGCGGGGTGCGCATTTCGTGGCTGATGTTGGCCACGAACTGGCTCTTCAGCTCGTTGGCGCTTTCGGCTTCTTCCTTGGCCTTTTGCAGGGCCTGTTCCGCCTCGTGCAGGCGGCTGATGTCCTGGAAGGCGCCACGTGCCCGCACCGGCCTGCCGTCCGGCCCGCGCTGCACCACGGCCTTCATCTGCCCCATCATCCGCCGTCCCTTGGCCGTAAGCAGGGGGATGTTGTCCCAGAAGACGGATTCCGGCTCGTCGGCGGGTTCGGTGAGCATCCGTTCGAACTGGGTGACGTAGTCCGGCGCGTAGAGGTGGCAGCCCTCCAGCGGGCGGGGCAGCGGCGTGCCCGGCTCCACCTCGAGCAGGGCGTACAGCCCCGGCGACCAGTAGGTGGCCACGTCGTTGGCGATGTCGAAATCGAAACTGCCAAGCCCCGCGATAAGCTGGGCCTCCTGCAACCGGGCCTCGCTGTCGCGCAGGGCCTGTTCCGTCTCGTGCAGGCGGGTGATGTCCTGGAAGGTGCCGCGCATGCGTACGGGGGCGCCGTCCGGTCCGCGCTGCACCACGGCTTGCATGTGCGCCACGCCCTTCTTGCCGCTGGTCGTGACGTAGGGCACGGTTTCCGAATGGATGGTTTCCGGCGCGGGGTCGCGTGAGACTTGCAGTTCGTTGAACCAGTCGGCGCGTTCCGGCGAATGGACGGCGCTGCCCCGGGACGGCGGCGGTGGGGGCTGGGACGGGTCCAGTTCCAGCAGGGCGAACAGGCCGGGCGACCAGTAGTCGGCCCGGTCGTGCACCAGGTCCAGGTCAAAGCTGCCCATGCGGGCTATCTGCTGCGCTTCCTGCAACCGGGCCTCGCTGTCGCGCAGGGCCTGTTCCGCCTCGCGCAGGGCGGTAATGTCCTGGAAGGTGCCCCGGATGTGCTCGGGCAGGCCGTCCGCGCCGTGGCGGGCCATCAGGTGCAGGCGACCGAAGCCGCGCCGCCCGGTGGCGGAGACGTAGGGAAACGAGCGCAGCACCGTGGTTTCCGGCCTGTCCGACGGGGTGGCCAGAAACGCTTCGAACCACGGCGCGGTTTCCGGTGCGTGGCGGCGGAAGGCCTGACCCGGCACCAGCGGGCCGTCGTGCGGGTCCAGGTCCAGCAGCCGGAACAGCCCCGGCGACCAGAACGCCTCGCTGTCGCGCAGGTTGACGGAATAGCTGCCCATGCGGGCGATGAACTGGGCCTCGTTGAGCCGGGCTTCGCTGTCGCGCAGGGCCAGTTCCGCCTCGCGCAGGCTGGTGATGTCCAGGAAGGTGCCCTGGGCGTGCAGGGGCAGGCGGTCCGGCCCGCGCGTGACCCGGCAGCGGAATTGGCCCCAGCCCTGCCGCCCGCCCTGGGTGCGGTAGGGAAAGACGCGTTGCAGTTCGGTCACCGGCTCGTCAGAGATGATGGCCACGTGCTCGTGGTACCAGCCCAATTCTTCCGGTGCGTGGATGGCGAACACCTCCGCCGGTGGCGGGGGCGGCAGCGCGGGATCGTGGCCGAGCATCTCGTACAGTCCGGCGGACCACTCGAACGCCCCGGTGTCCATGTGCAGTTCGAAGCTGCCCATGCGGGCTATCTGCTGCGCTTCCTGCAGACGGGCCTCGCTGTGGCGCAGGGCCAGGCGGGCCGCCTCGCGCTGGGTGATGTCCTGCAACACGGCCATGCACCGGGCGGGCATGCCGGTTTCGGGGGCCTCGTGCAGGGGGCGCAGGCGCACCTCGTGGATGCGCTCGCCCACGGCCATGGTGAAGGTGGTCTCGGAACCCGCCAGGGCTGCCTGCAACTGTTCCTCGAAGGGCAGCGCCACCTGCGGGGGCAGCACGTCGGATGGGGTGGCCCCCTCCAGCCGCTGGCGGGGCACCAGCAACCCTGCCAGGCCCAGCCCATCGGCCAGCAGGCAACGCATGCCACCGTCAAAAAGCATGATGGCGCCATCGGGATAGTTTTCGGCCAGGGCGCGGTAGCGGGCTTCGCTGTGGCGCAGGGCGGTCTCTGCCTCCAGCCGCTGCCCGCGCTGGCGGCTGGCCGACCAGGCCAGCAGCGAGACGGCCATGCACAGGGCCAGGGACATGCCCACGTTGGCCACCGTCTGCCTGCGCCACCCGGACAGCACGAGGTGCAGCGGGGTGTGCATGGTCATGCGGAAGGGAAAGTCGCGCAGTTGGTGCACCGCCACCAGGGCCTCGTCCGTTTCGGCGATGCGCAGGCCGGGTACGCCGATCCCCTTGCCGGGAATGTCGGCGAGGGGGGCGCCGTCGAACGACGATGACGTTTCCGGGGGCAGGGCAGGGCGGGGCGCCGTTGCGGTCTGGCCGGGGCGGGAAGCGTCGGATGGCATGTCCGATGCGCCGTCCGGTACTGCGCCCGGTGCGCCTTCCGGCATGGTTTCCGGCCAGGCGCCGCTGGCTGCGGCCACCGATGCGCGCACGCAGGCCACCCCGGCACCGGGCGGCCACACCACCAGGGGCGAGGCATCCATGTCGAGCAGCACGGAGCATTCCGCGCCGTCCGGGTCGTAGTCCTGGTAGCGGTCGTGGAAGAACACCGGATTGACCAGGGCCACCAGCACCCCGGCAAGGCTGCCGTCCGGCCCGGAAACGCGGCGGCTCAGCAGCATCCGGGGGGGCGTGTTTCCGTGCGGGCTGGTGGGCGGCATGTGCAGCCGCATCAGGTGGAAATCGCGCAGCAGGTCGCGGTGGGCGGGCAGCGCCACATGGCGCAACTGGGATTCGGCCTCGGCGGGCAGCGGGCCGGTGGTGGTCATCACGCGCCCGTCCGGGGCGAGCAGGGCCAGTTCCAGCACGTGGGGGCGCAGCAGGTCCAGCCGCTGGCGCAGCATGGTGTCGAGCGCGCGGGGTGCGGGGTCGGGCACGCTGCCGGATATGTCGAAGGCCAGGGCGGCCAGCGCAAGGTCCATGGTCTGGAGCAGCGCGCTGACATGCTCGCCCATCAGGCGCAACTGGCCTTCCAGGCGCAGGCGGGCCATGTCCATGTGTCGTTCGCGTTCGCGCAGCACATGGGTGGCGCTGGTTGCCACCACCGCCGCCAGCACCACCAGCAGCACCCAGCCGAGCATGCTGTCGCCAAGGCGCGCCGGAGGGACGCGCGGGCGTTGGGGCGGCGGTGGCGCGGCGGGGTCAGCCATGGCTGCGTCCGGCGGGGGGGGGCGGGGGCGGTGAGGCGGGGGCGTCCTGTGCCGTGACGTCCTCTGCGACCTTTCCGGCGACCTGCCCGTCGGTTCTGTCAACGACGGAGGCGGCGTCGGGTCCGGCGTCGGGCAGGGGATTGGCGGGCGTTTCCACGGGCAGGGCCATCAGTGTCTCGGTGTCCTCGAACAGGCGTTCAAGGATGGAGTTGGAAACCAGCATGCCGCTGCGGGTAAGCCGCAGGTAGCCGTCGCGGATGCGCAGCAGCCCTTCGCGGTGCAGCAGGTGCACCAGCCGCTTGTGGTCGCGCAGAAAGTCGCGCCCGGTCAGCTCGCGGTAGGCCTTTACCCGCAGCCCGCGCGCCGTGCGCAGCCGCAGCATGATCAGTTCCAGCACCCGCGTCTGCGGGGTCAGCCGTTCGGCCTCGGTGCCCACGCGGCCCTCGTCCACCTGGCGGGTCCACGCGGCGTGGTCTTCCGGGTTGTTCCAGCGCAGCCCCCCCAGCGTGGACGCCGCCGACGGGCCAAGGCCAAGGTAGTCCTCGCCTTCCCAATAGCCCAGGTTGTGGCGGCACTGGAAGCCCATGCGGGCGAAATTGGAAATTTCGTAGTGGATGTAGCCTTCGGTTTCCAGCAGTTCCGCCCCGTCCATGAACATGGCGGCCTGGGCACGCTCCGGGGGCAGGTCCAGCCTGCCGGTGGCGCAGTCGTCCTCCAGCGGGGTGCCCGGCTCCAGGGTCAGCCCGTAGCAGGACAGGTGTTCCGGCCGCAGCCGCACCACCTCTTTCAGCTGCTTGGTCCATTGGCGCAGGGTCTGGCCCGGCAGGCCCCAGATCAGGTCCATGCCCACGTTCTGGAAGCCTGCCGCGCGCACGGCGCGGAACGCGTCCAGTGCCTCCCGCGCGCGGTGCGGCCTGCCCAGGGTGTGCAGCATGGCGTCGTCCAGGCACTGCACGCCCATGGACAGCCGGTTCACCCCCACCTTCAGCAGGGTGCGCAACTCCGATGGGCGGGTCAGCGATTCCGGGTTGCCCTCCATGCTGATTTCCGCGCCGGGCTGCACCGCGAAGGCCTTGCCCACCCGGTCCAGAATGGTGCCGATGGTGCGCGCGGGCAGCAGGCTGGGCGTGCCCCCGCCAAAGAATATCGAGGTCACCGGTACGTTGCCCATGCGGTCGCCCCACAGGGCCAGCTCGCGCAGCAGCGTTTCCACGTAGTCGCGCACGGCCGTTGCCGCCCCCATCTCCAGCGAGTGGAAGGCGCAGTACCGGCACTTGCGGCGGCAGAAGGGCACGTGGATGTACAGCAGCATGGTGGTGTGGCCGACTCCGTCCGGGAAGAGAACCGGGGAGGGGATACTTTGCGTTTTGCGGTCCTCAGCCGTAAGGCTCGCAAGCTCGCCTGACGTCTGAGGCAAGGTGCTCCCTCCCCGGACCCCGGCGTTGCTGTCGCTATCCGTAAGGTTCGCGCAAGCGCTCACCTGACGGCTACCGCTCCCCCCAAACGTTTTATTTGGGTGAATCGCCCCCCGAAATGGGGTCAAGGGGGCGCGGCCCCCTTGCGGGGTGCGGGGCGGAGCCCCGCTCTTCTTGCACGCCCGTAACCTTGGCGAAATCGCGGGCGAAGCGTTCGGCTTCGCTGTACAGGCAGCCGCAGTAGTTCTGGCGGTGGATGCCCCATTCCCTGGATGTGTCGATGCCTTCCTGCCAGCCGGTGCGAAAGTCGCGGTACAGGAAGGGGATGGCCCCGTCGTGGCTGTCGGCGGCGATGCCGTGGCCCACCTCGGCGATCATGTCGTGGCGCTGGCGGCGCGAGTAGAGCAGGCTGGTGGTGAAGGCGTCGTACCCGCCGCGTGCGGCGATGGCGTGGGTGCGTTCAAGGCGGGTGGCGTAGCACACCCGGCAGCGCACGCCGGGTTGTTCGCGCCAGGCCATCTGGCGCATCCAGGCGGCGGGGTCGTACTCGGCGTCGCGCCAGATGACGGGCAGGTCGAGCCGCCGCGAGACTTCAAGCATGGCCTCGCGGCGGCGCAGGTATTCCTGCACGGGGTGGATGTTGGGATTCAGGAACAGGGCCGTGACCTCGTGTCCCTCGTCGCGCAGCATCCGCACCGTGGCGATGGAGCACGGCCCGCAGCAGACGTGCAGCAGGACGCGCATGGCGTTACCGGGCGGGCCTGATGTCGAGATGCACGCCGAACTGGCGTTCCAGGTCGAGCAGGCGTTCGCGCTTGTGGTTCAGGAGGTGCATGGCAAGCTCTGCCCCGGTTTCGAAGGCGAAGGTGGGCGTGCCGTGCGGCAGTGCGCGCAACTGGCGGTGGATTTCGCGCAGGGCCTGCAACGACTGCCATTCCATGTTGCGGCGCAGGCCGGAACCCTTGCAGCAGGGGCAGGCTTCCATGGTGATGGACAGCGCGGACGAGCCGGTGCGCTGGCGCACCACCTGGAGCAGGCCAAAGCGGCTCATCTTGCCCACGTCGTGGCGGGCGCGGTCGTTCTTCATGGCGTTTCGCAGGATTTTTTCCACTTCGCGCCAGTGATTGCGGTCGCGCATTTCGATGAAGTCGATGACCACCTGGCCGCCGATGTCGCGCAGCTTCAGCTGCTGGGCGATGGTTTCGGCCGCCTCCATGTTGGTGCGCAGCGCCATGGATTCGAAATTGGTCTTGCCCGAGATCTTGCCCGAGTTGATGTCGATGGCCATCAGCGCCTCGGTCTGGTCGAACACCAGCCGACCGCCGGAAGGCAGGGTGACCTCGCGCGAGTATATCTGCTCCAGCTGGCGCTGGATGCCGAAGCGTTCCCACAGGGTGCGGGTCTGGTCCTTGTAGACCTTGACCAGGCTCCCCTTGCGCGGGAACAGCAGCGAGGAATATTCCTCGATGAGCGTGGCGGTGTGCTCGTCGTCCACCCACACCTCGGCCACGTCGTCGCTGAGGTAGTCGCGCACGGCGCGCGAGGCCAGGTCCGGTTCCTTGTAGATCAGGCAGGGGGCGGATTCCTCGGTGCCCTTCTTGCGGATGTCCTTCCACAGGCGCTTCAGGAATTGCAGGTCGCGCTGCAGGGTGGTCTTGCTGGTGCCCGCGCTGACCGTGCGCACGATGACGCCAAGGCCGGGGCCGGGGTTCAGCCCTTCCAGCATCTCGCGCAGGCGACCGCGTTCCTCGTCGTCCTCGACCTTGCGGGAGACGCCGATCTGCTCGCGACCGGGGGTGAGCACCAGGAAACGGCCCGGCATGGACAGGTAGGTGGTCAGGAAGGCGCCCTTGCTGCCCGTGGGTTCCTTGACCACCTGCACCAGCACTTCCTGCCCGGCCTTCAGCACCTTCTGCATCAGCGGGTACTTCTTGCCCTTGGTGGCGTCGTGCGGGGTGTTGTAATATTCGGGGTGCACCTCGTCGATCTGGAGAAAGCCGTTCTTGTCGGCCCCGTAGTTGACGAAGGCAGCCTGAAGGTTGGTATCGACGTTGTTGATGATGCCGCGGTAGATGTTGCCCTTGGTCTTGGCCTGGTGGACCATCTCCACGTAGTATTCCTTGACTTGGTTCTCTTTCGCGCCTTCCTCGGCAAGGGCGACTTCCACCTGCTCGCCGGGCAGCACGCTGATGAACATTCTCAGCTTGCTCTTTTTCGTTGTCATGCAGTCCTCTGCGGAAAAAAGTGTAAAATTTCAAAAAATTGTAACGCGTGCCGTGCCTGCGGCGCGCCCGAGCACACATGCGCGGGGTACGCAGCGCAACCGGGGCGGTGCGCGTAGCTTCCCGGAATCAGGCGCGCATCAGCGCGTTTCCTTCCGGGCGGGCGTTGTGGTGCCCGTGCACTTCCGGTGCGGCGGAATGCCGTTCTTCGCGGCATTCCCCTGCGGTGGCCCGTCTTGCGACACCCCCGGACAGGGTTCCCTGTGGCAGGGTTCCCTCCGATCAAGGTTCCCCGGGTTCGGGGAGGCCGTTGCGTCGCCGCGACAGCGGCCGCCTGACGCTACCCGTTGCGGGGTGCGCGCCCGGCGTGGAAAATTTCGCCATCCGTATCGCGCGGCAGGGCCGTTTCGGCCACGGGAGCGCATGCGCCCCGCGCCGTCAGCTCGTCCAGCGCCCTCCGCACCGCGTCCGGCGGGGCACCCAGTGCCCTTGCCAGTTGCGGCGCGGTCTGCGGCCTGCGCGTTATGGAGCGCAGTACCGCCTCTTGCAGATTCCCCGTGTCCGTGATGATGGGTACGGGGGTGTCTGCGTCCGTTGCAGCCGCCGCGCGGCAGGGGCCGTCATCCGGTACCGCCGCCGTGGGGTGGTGGCCAGCCGGTGTCGTTTGCGGGCATCCGGCTGCCGTGTTCAGTTCGTCGCTCCAGCGGGCCAGCACGTCCCTGCCCACGGGCAGGGCGCGCGGGCTTGCGCCCGGTCGCGACAGGGTGGTCACGTCCACCCGGTGGGGGGCCAGTTCGCGCACGTAATCACGCAACAGGGCGAGGTTTTCCGCCGTGTCGTTGATGCCGCGCGCAAGCAGCACCTCCAGGTAAATCCGTCCGCCGAACCCGCGTGCGAACCCCAGCAGGCCGTCGGCCACGCCGCGCGCGGTCACGCCCTTGCACGGGCGGTTCAGCGCGCGGAATTCCGATTCGACCAGCGAATCCAGCGAGGGCAGCACCACGTCTGCCCCGGCAAGGTCGGCGCGTACGTCGTCCCGGTGGAGCAGGGTGGAGTTGGTCAGCACCGCCACGGGCACACCGGGCAGGATGTCCCGGCAGCCCGCGATGATGCGGGCAAGGTCGCTGTTCAGGCAGGGTTCGCCCGAGCCGCCCAGCGTCACGTGGTCCACGAATGCGGAAGGGGTATCGCCGTCCGGCGTGGCACCGCGGGTTGCGGCCTCGGCATCGCGCCAGCGGGTCAGTTCGTCCAGCAGCACCGGGGCCGGGGCGTAGGGCGCCCGCTCGCAGGTGTGCACGTCGGTCGCGCCCACCTCGCAGTACAGACAGTCCATGGAGCACACCCGCCCGCCAAGCAGGTCGAGGCCGAGCGAACGACCAAGGCGGCCGGAGGCCACAGGGCCGAACACGTGGGCAAGGGGCATGCTGTCCAGAAAAACGTCCTTGTGCGAGAGGCGTGCGGGTGCCAGGTGCACGGCGCGGCATGGGCCGCACTTTTCACCGTGAGGTGCATCAAAACGGGTTTTCAGGAAAAAAGCAAGCGGGGGTGGGAAACCGGTGGGGTTCTCTGGCCGTTTCGCGAAGCCTTGGCGGATGATGCAGCGGCAGCGACGCGAACTAGCACGGGCGTCTCCGGGCGTCCATTGTAATGTTGCAGGCCCCGGCGGTGCCCGTAGTGCCGTGGTGCATCATGGGGGCCTGCCAAGGGTGGAGCCGGGTGCGCGTGCGAAGCCGCGCGCTGCCCCAACCGCTGTCCTGTGGCGCGCCAGCCCCGCCAATCCGGCCAATCCCGCCCATCCCGCCGCTTCTTGACACCGCCCCCCTGTCCCGGTAGGCCCTTCGTTCCATAGGGCCGGGACCGGGCCTGCCATTGGCGGCAGGCCCGGTCCCGGGCGTGCGCACGGCGCGCGCCGCCCGGCTTCGCGCGTGCGGGCCGGTTGCCGACAACCCTCAGGAGGAATTCCCATGCCCGCATACGGAGAACTGGTCATCCTGCAAAGCCCGCGCGGCAAGCGTTACCTGCGCCGCGTCGAAGAGGGCAACGACCTGCACTGCCAGGAAGGCGTGCTGCCCATGGCCGACCTGGCCGCCGCCGAATACGGCACTGAAGTGCGCACCAGGCAGGGCGTGCCCTTTCGGTTGCAGCGCCCCACCATCACCGACCTGGTCAAGGGCGTGAAGCGGCAGACCCAGATCATCTATCCCAAGGACATCGCGTACATCTGCATGCGCCTTGGCGTGGGGCCGGGCCGCACCATCATCGAGGCGGGCTCCGGCTCCGGCAGCCTGACCGTGGCGCTTTCGTGGTTCTCCGGCCCCACGGGCCGCGTCTGCACCTACGAGGCGCGCGAGGAATTCTACAAGCTGTGCCGCCGCAACCTCGAATGGGCGGGTGTGGGCCAGAACGTCACCCAGTTCAACCGCGACATCATTGACGGCTTCGAGCAGACCGACGCCGACGCCCTGTTTCTGGACGTGCGCACCCCGTGGGACTACCTGCACCACGTGGTCCGCGCCGTGAAGCCGGGCGCCGCCCTGGGCTTCCTCGTCCCCACCGTGGATCAGGTGTCCAAGCTGCTGCACGGCATGGAAACCGGCCCCTTCGACGACATCGAGGTCTGCGAAATCCTGATCCGCCGTTGGAAGCCCGTAGCCGACCGCCTGCGCCCCGAAGACCGCATGATCGCCCACACCGGGTTCCTCATCTTTGCCCGGCATCAGGAACGCTCCGAAGAATGGGACTCGTTCCGCACCCTGGGCACCCGCGAGCGCAAGCAGGAAGCCGCCCGCCAGGAACGCCTGGCCGCCGCGCGCGGCGCAGCGGATGCCGCTGATGCCCCTGCCGACGATGAGAGCTTTGAATAGTTGACTTTCGGGGGAAGGG